>JAJDDH010000326.1 GCA_029260415.1 Phycisphaerales bacterium
GGGTCCGGGCCCCGGTAACGGGTGGCGGGCGCCGCCCGGGCTTGGGCGGCACGCACCGGGGCGCGCCGGGTGCTCCGTGCCGCCTCGCGGCGCGCGGGGGCGCTGCTGGAGTTGCTGGGCGGTCCGGGCAAGAGCCAGGACAAGTCGCTGCCCGACGGTTTCCTGATGGAGATCCTGGAGACGCGCGAGCAGGTCGAGGGCGCCCGCGACTCGGGAGACCCGGCGCAGATCGCCCGCTGGGAGGCCTGGGCGGGGCAGGAGCGAGCGCGGTACACCAGTGAGGTCTCCGGCCTGTTCGCGGCGCTGGGCGACCCGCCCGCGCCCGAGGCGCTGCGCGAGGTCCGGACCCGGCTCAACGCGTGGAGGTACATCGAGCGTCTGATCGAGCAGCTGGACCCGGACTACGACCCTGCGCGGGCGGACTTTGCCGACTGAGCCAGGCCCGGGCTCACCCGCCCGGAGCCCAACAGCCGATCCCATCTGAGCCATGCTCGTACTCGCCCTCACGCTTCCGGTGCTGCTGATCTTCTCGGCGATCGCCTCGGGCTCCGAGACGGCGCTGTTCAGCCTCACCGCCGGCGAGCGGGCGCAGATCTCCCGCGAGACGCCCGTGATCGGGCGCGCCATCGAGCGGCTGCTGGCCCGGCCGAGGATGCTGCTGATCCAGGTCCTGCTGGTGAACATGGTCGTGAACATGACCTACTTCGTGGTCACGTCGGTGCTGACGCTCAGCGCCGAGGGCGCGGGGGCCAAGGTCGGGATCTCGGTCGGGAGCGTGCTGGGCATCGTGCTGCTGGGCGAGGTGCTGGCCAAGGTGCTGGCCGCGTCGCTGCGGGTGCGGGTGTGCTCGGCGCTGGCGCTGCCCATGATCGCGCTGCAGCGGGCGATGAGCCCGGTGCTGGTCGTGCTCGACGCGGGGGTGATCGCGCCGCTGACGCGACTGGTCAGCCCGCACCAGGCGGCCGCGGCGGTGACGGCGTCCGAGATCGGCGTGCTGCTCGAGGCGGGCGCCAGGCAGGGGGCGCTCAGCGAGGACGAGCAACGCCTGCTGACCGAGGTGGTGCACCTGGGCGACCGGCGCGTGCGCGAGGTGATGACCCCGCGCGTGGACATGGACTGGATCCCGAGGGACGCGACGCGGCGCGACGTGCTCGAGAAGGTCGCCAGCTCCGGGCGGACCACCCTGCCCGTGTGCGCGAGCACCCTCGACGACGGCGTCGAAGCCATGCTGCATGTCAACCGGTACCTGGGCGACCCGAGGCCCGAGGTCAGCATCGCGGACCACGCCCGCCCGGTCATCTTCGTTCCCGAGCAGGGGGCGCTCGATCGCCTGCTCAACACGCTGCGCGAGGGCTCGGACCACACGGCGATCGCGGTCGATGAGCTGGGCGTGGTGACGGGGCTGGTGCAGATCGAGGACATCGCCGACGAGCTGCTCGAGGGCCTCGGCGAGCACACGCCCACGGAGCAGAGCAAGGTGGAGCTGGTGGCGCTGGGGCAGTGGCTGGCGCCCGGGCGTCTGAGCATCCGGGACTGGGCCGAGAGCTTTGGGCTGGTGCACGAGGGCGACGAGCGGGCCGCGATCAGCGAGAACGAGCGGGCGAAGGTGAGCACGATCGCGGGGCTGGTGCAGGCGCGCCTGGGGCGGGTGCCCGTCGAGGGCGAGCGTGTGCGTGTGGGGGTGTACGAGCTCGAGGTGGAGGCGATGCAGGGGCGGGCGATCGAGTCGGTCCGCATCCACCTGATCGAGGGCGAGGGGGACGGTCCATGAGCGCGGAGCTGATCATCTGGATCGTGCTCGTGCTCGTCGGCGTCGGCGGGTCCGCGACGTGGTCGGGCATGGAGACGGGGCTGTACCGGGCCAGCCGGATCCGGGCCGCGGCGCGGGCGAGCGGGGCGTCGCCCCGCGCCAGCTCGCGGATGCTGATGAACGAGCTGCGCCACCCGGACCGGGCGCTGACGACGCTGCTCATCGGCAACAACATCTGCAACTACGTCGGGTCTTTGGGCGTGGTGGGGCTGCTGACGCTCGCGCACCTGAGCGAGTTCGAGATCATTACGCTGCAGGCGGTGGTGCTCACGCCCATCCTGCTGGTGTTCGCCGAGACGCTGCCCAAGGAGGTCTTCCGGGTGCAGGCGGACCGGATGAGCGAGCGGTTCGCCCCGGCGCTGACGGCGTTGCGCTGGGTGACGACGATCACGCTGGTGCTGCCGCTGGTGTTCTGGGTGACGCGGATGGTGACGCGGGTGTTCGGGGCGCCGGGGGTCGGGGTGCTGACGAGCGCGCGCGAGCGGATCGTCGCGATGATCAAGCAGGACGCGCACGGCGGGAGCATCTCGGACGAGCAGGCGTCGCTGATCGACCGGGCGCTCGCCTTCGGGCGGGCCCGCGTGGACCAGGAGATGATCCCTTGGAGCGGGGTGCGCCGGATCGGGCACGACGCGCCCCGCGCCCGCCTCGATGCGCTGCTGGCCCGCAGCGGTCACGCGCGGTACCCCGTGGTCGATCGCCAGGGCAAGGTCGTGGGGCTGCTGGTGCGCGTGGACGCCAGCCTGGCTCCGGACGCGGAGGTGCGGGCGCTGGTCCGCCCGATCGTGCGGCTCAAGCCCGAGCTGAGCGCCCGCGAGGCGCTGGGGCGACTGCGGTCCTCGGGCGGGAAAATGGCGGTGGTGGAGCGGGAAGGGCGCCCGATCGGGGTGGTCTCACCCAAGGACCTGTTCGAGCCGCTCATGGGCGAGCTGCGGGCCTGGTAATCCCAATCCTCGGGCGTTCCTCGTGTGGTCGTGGGGCGGAGGAATAGCCGCTGGCGTCCGCCGGTTGGTTTTGTGGATACACCCAGGAGATTGCTTCCCCATGAAATCCACGGCGCTGGTCTTGACGCTGATTGTGCTCGTGATCGTTGCGGTGATACTCGTGCCGCGGCTGGCGGGCGGGGGTGGCGTGGCGCCAACGCCCGCGGTGTTTGATACGAGCGTGACGCTCGATCAGGCGTTGGAGCGGTCACAGACCTCCGGGCGACCGGTCTTTGCGCTGGTGACGGCGGACTGGTGCCCGCCCTGTCAGTCGCTCAAGCGAGGGGCGCTGACCGACGAACGCGTCACGAAGGCCATCGAGTCGTCGACGGAGCCGGTGTACGTGACGGACAAGTCCGGGCACGACGTCGGGCGGCTGGGCGTGCGTGCGTTCCCGACGTCGGTCATCATCCGCGACGGCGAGGTCGTCGCGTCGCTCGAGGGCGCCGCGTCCGCGGGCAGGTACCTGGAGTGGCTCGAGACGAATGCCGCGACGCCCGAGGCTGGCGCAGCGCCCTGAGCGTGCTCACTCGTCCGAGAGCGGGTTGAGGAACAGGCCCGTCGCGAGCTTCGGGTAGAAGAACGTCGATTTCTGGGGCATCAGCTCGTTGGCCCGGCTGATCTCACGCACGGCGTCGAGCGGCGTGGGGCGGACGATGACCGCCATCTGCGGGCGACCGCCTCCCTCGATGGCGCTGCCAGTCTCCTCGCCTCTGCCGATGGCCAGGACCTCGTCGATCGAGTGCGGGAAGGCCCACTTGATCGCGTCGCCCGCGTTGAGCTCGGGCTCGCAGATTTCTTCAACGATGGCGTGCTGGATGATCGCGACGTCGAGCTTGCGCCAGGCCTCGGGCTTGTTGGGAAAGCGGTCTTCGAGCAGGTCGGGCAGGGCGGGCCAGGCGGCGTAGCACAAGCCCGTGTCGAAGTCGTAGATGCCCAGCGTGTTGGTCTCTTCGCGCGCCGCGATGTGCTCGATCTGCGAGTCGAACTTCTGCGGGTCGTTGTCCACCGCCTCGACGTTGAGCGTGCCCGCGGCCGCCTCAATGAACTTCTCGATCGAGTAGTCCTTCATCCCGCCCAGGACGCGGTGGGTCGGGCCGATCGCCAGCCCTGGGTCGCTCATCGAGACCATGACAAACATGGTGCGCCGGGCCGGGTGGTCCGCGGGGACCTCGCCCTGCGACTCGAGGTGGGCGAGGTAGTTGACAGCGGTGTTGTACCGGTGGTGCCCGTCGGCGATGAAGACGTCCTCGCCCCGCATCGCGTCGCGGTAGGCGTCGATGGTCTTCTGGTCGTCGATCGCCCAGACCTCGTGCAGGACGCCGTCGCCCAGGTCGGCCTTCGTGTCGGGCTTGCGGGACTCCATGACGGAGCGGACGAGCTCGCTGGCCTTGCCCTGATCGTCGGGGTGGAGGCCGAA
>JAJDDH010000327.1 GCA_029260415.1 Phycisphaerales bacterium
CGAGGCGGGCTGGCCCGACCCGAGCCAGTTCCCGACGGTGGACATCCTGTTCAACAAGGACGCGGGGCACGACCTGATCGCGCAGTCGGTCGCCAAGGACTGGCAGCGGACCCTGGGCGTGCCCATTAGTTGGGCGCAGAAGGAGCTCAAGGTCTACCGCAACGATCGGAAGAAGCAGAACTACTTGGTCCGCCGCGCGGGGTGGTACGCCGACTACGGCGATCCGACGACGTTCCTCGAGATCAACCGCTCGAACGATGGCAACAACGACCGCAAGTACAACAACCCCGCCTACGACGCCCTGCTCGATGGCGCCCGCACCGAGACCGACCCCGCCAAGCGGATGGCGCTGCTCAGCGAGGCCGAGCGGATCATCATGGAAGAAGACCTGCCCATGGTCCCGCTGTACCACTACGTGACTGTTTATCTGTTCGATCCCGACGAGATCAGCGGCATCAACCCGCACGCGCGGGCGATGCAGCAGATGTACATGATCGACGTGCTGGGCGACGGCAAGGGCCCGGACACGGCGCGCACGATGCCCGTGCTGGCGCCCACGCTCGGGGAGGCGACGCCGTGATCGGGATGATCCTGCGGAGGCTGGCGTCGCTGCCCGTGATCCTGATCGTGGTGTACTCGATCACGCTGACGCTGGCGTGGGCGGTGCCCGGCAACCCGCTGGAGAACCCCGACGGGCGCCAGCCCCCGGCCGAGGTGATCGAGGCGATGAAGCGCCAGTACAACCTGGACAGCTTCCCGCGGTTCTACCTGTCGTACCTGGACAGCGCCTCGGGCTTCGAGTTCGTCCGCGACTGGCTCAGCGGCGAGGTCGCCCGCGACCGGACCGCGGCGCTCGACGCGGGGAACATCCCGCCCGTTCGCCCGGTCTTCAACTTCGGGCCCTCGCTGCAATACGAGGACTGGACCGTCAACGAGATCGTCGCGGGCGCCATGCCCGTGTCCATCACGCTGGGGGCGCTGGCGATCCTGATCGCCCTGGTGATCGGGATCACTGCGGGCGTGGTCGGCGCCGTCAAGCCCAACTCGTTCGCGGATCTGGCGACCCTGGGCGTGGCGCTGATCGGGATCTCGCTGCCCACGTTCGTGATCGGGACCGTCCTGCTGCTCGTGTTCGGCGTCTGGATCCCAGTCCTGCCCGTGGGCGGCTGGGGGACCTTTGGCGACCTGATCCTGCCTTCGGTCACGCTCTCCCTGCCCTTCGCGGCGTACATCGCCCGCCTGACACGCATGGGCATGATCGAGGCCCTGGGCGCCGACTACGTGCGCACCGCCCGGGCCAAGGGCCTCAGCGAGCGCAGCGTCCTGCTGCGTCACGCGCTCAAGAACGCCTTCCTGCCCGTGCTCAGCTTCCTGGGCCCGGCGACGGCGCTGGCGATGACCGGCTCGTTCATCGTCGAGCGGGTCTTCACGATCCCGGGGATGGGGCAGCACTTTGTGAACGCCGTGCAGAACAAGGACCTGTTCCTGATCATGGGCGTGGTGCTGATCTTCGCGACGATGCTGATCCTGTTCAACCTGGCGGTGGACGTGATGTACCGGTGGGTTGATCCGCGGATCGAATAGCCTCGTTCCCGCACTCGGGGCAGCAGTCGAGGTCACGGATGTCGTACCCGCACCAGGGACAGTCGCCGCGGCGCGACCGCATGGCACGTCGCAGGACGACCAGGACGAACGGGGCGAGCACGGGCGGGATGAACACCGCCGTCCCCACAAGCAGCGGGTTGCCGATGAGCCCGGTCGCCAGGAGCGCGGGCGCTGGGTCTGGCTCCGGGCCCTTGAGCGCCGGGTCGTCCCAGTCCCACCACATCATCTTCTGCTCGATCACGGGCAGGGGCCAGCCGTACCGCTGGGTGTCCATGCCGTAGGCCGTGTTCGTCTCCGCGTCCGCGGCCATGACGCTGTACTCGCGGTACCCGAACGCCTCGGTCAGCAGCCAGTACGTCGGGCTCGGCCACGGATCGTCGTGCGGCGTGGACGATGGCCACCCTCTGGGCGCGGCGTCCGCCCCGCGCAGGTCCAGCGTCTGCCCCGCCTGCAGCTCCGATCTCGATCTGAACAGGCTCACCGCCAGCGGCACGTTCACCGCCGCGGCGAGCAGAACCAAGAGCACCCATGCTCGCAGGAGTCTCGTTCGTTCAGCAGGCGAGGTGATGTCTCGGAGTTTCATGCGACAACACAGCATGATCGGCGCCGCATCTGACACGAATCCTGGGCGGCGCGACTCACTCGAGCGTAAACCCGGCCCCTCGCTCGACATCGAAGCTGACGAAGTCACCCGCCTCGAAGTCCGCCGCCTTCTGGCGCTTGTCGGTGAGCTGGCAGGTGATGGGCGCCCCGGCGCTGACCGTGATCGTGTTCTTGCCCGGGTCCGTCGCGATGACCGAGCCCTGCACGCGCCGAGGGCGACCGGCGACGGGCTCAATGTAGCGCCCGCCCGCGCCGACCTTGTCCACGCGCCGGGCCTTGGCGCTGATGCGCCCGATGACGGTCTTGCCGACCCGGTCGCTCAGCGCCTCCACGCCTCCGGCGGGTTGCAGACGCGTCAGGTAGCTCGTGTTCGGGAAGCTGAGCACCACGAACGCGGGCGTCGTCGCGGTCGCGTCGAGGATCTCCTCGAGGCGCCCGCGGGCGAGGGTGGG
>JAJDDH010000328.1 GCA_029260415.1 Phycisphaerales bacterium
TGAGACGAACGGCCATGGATGGCTCCTGAGTATCTGGGGGAACGAGTGTCCGAGCGACAGCAGCAGAAACAGGTCGCACTAAAAGCGCACACCGTCCCTGCAAGACCGGGGCTCTACGTTCGCCAGATGCCCAGAAGGGCCTGAATCTCGTTGTGGGTGAGCCCAGCCAGCAGGCCGAGCGACTGCGCCAACCCGTCCGATGTCAACGACTCGTCATCCGCGACCAAGGCAATGGTTGTGGGGGTGTGCGGGATTGCTGTAAGTGAGTCTCGGTCTGGCCGAGGCATCGGAGCAGGCGGCTGAGGCTGATCCGTGGGTGCTGGCGCAGCCGCACAACGGCACTTGCCACCGCTCATCGAGCAATATGCGTCCTCGATGGTTTCCCCGCAACAAGTCGTGCGTACTGCAACCGGGTGACAGCCTGCATCGTCGCACGAGCTGTGGTGCGATTGATCACCGGCGCGAACGACACCTAAGCCGGGGAGTCCGGAAGCGAGAAGGACCAAGATGACCAGAAGTCGAAGCGGCATGAGTCCCTAAGTATATCGGGTGATTGGACAGCAACCCTAACGCCGCTCAGGCACGGAGTATTCCGGCCTCTCAGGGCCTACGGCGAGCGGGGCCAAGCTATAAGGCTCTGGACCCCATTCTCCGCCCATTCAAGTCGGTGCTGCGGATTACCAACCGGGGTCACCATCGAATCTGCCGGGCGGGCAGGTGGTTCCGGCCTCAAAGCCCAGCCAGCACGATCGCGACGATCGCCTCCCGCAAGGCGTTCGACAACCGGTCCCAGTTGGCGGAGACGAACTCCAGGTCGCCATCAAGATCGTGCGCACAATTGCTGGGGCCAGTGCTGGGGGGGTGCCTAGAATCGGTCGCCTTGATATCGTAAGCGGGGTTTTCTGGCAGCTTCCCAAGCTGAATGTCGTCGGTTCGATCCCGATCACCCGCTTTCGAAGGAACTCCGGCTGACCGCACCGTTTGCGGTCCCGCCCCTCACCGGCGCGGCCTGGCTCCGATGCGAGATGCTGTGCTCGGCGATCTCAGCCACGATCTTGGCGGATTGCGGTCTCGCGTGGTTTCGAACCCACCACATGGCAGGGCTGTGCCTCAGGCGACCGCAGAACGCAGGGGGATGTCTCGGATCGAGACATGGAACGCGGCTCCCTGACCCGGCTCGGAGTCGATCCAGGCCCGCCCGCCGTGCGCCTCGGCGATCGCCTTGACAATCGCCAGCCCAACCCCGGTGCCCGTCCGATCGTGAGACAGCCGCTGAAAGATCCGAAAGATCTTGTCGTTGTACTTCGGGTCGACGCCGTTCCCGTTGTCGGTCACGGACAGAACAATCTGGCCACCGTCTCGTCTGGCGCTGATCTCGATGATCGGCGTGCCTGTGTCTGGGCGCCCGTGGGTCAGCGCGTTGAGCACCAGGTTCTGGAGGAGCTGCCGGATACGGACTTCTTCAGCGACGAATATTGGCATGTCGTGATCGATCCGCACCTGCGCCCCCGCTTGGGAGAGCTGGCTCGAGAGGTCCGCGAGGACAGACTCGCACAGCGCGTCGAGGTCGATCTCACGTGCCTCGTTCACGGCGGCGCCCTGACGGCTGAGCTCAAGCAGATCGTCGACGGTCTGCGCCATCCGCCCGGAGGCGCGGCTGATCCGCCCGGCGATCTCTCTGATCTCATCGGGAGACTCGGTTTCGAGCGCGTCGGTGAGGGCGCCCGCGTACCCACGGATGGTGACCAGAGGCGAGCTCAGGTCGTGCGACACCGTGTAGACGAACTGTGACATCTCCTTGTTCCGCAGTTCCAGGTCGGCGCTCATGCGTTGAGACTCGACCAGCAGTGTTTCGGTCTCGATGTTCTTGATCCGGAAGACCTCTGCCGCGCCGGCCATATCACCGATCTCGTCCGTGCGGTCCAGGCCCTCGATCTTCGCCTGGCTCTCGCCTCTGGCGAGTCTGCGGAGAGTCTCGGTCATCCGCAGGATCGGATGGATCAGGGCGCGGGACATGAACGAGGCCGTGACGATCCCGGCGAGCACGGTGAGGATCGAGACGATATCGCTGATGATCTGGAACCGCTTGGACCCGGCCTGGGTCGAGCTCAGAAAGGTCTCTCGCCCCTCGAGCGAGCGTGCGCGGACCTCCCTGGAGAGATAGTGGAGTTCTGCGGCTTCACCCGCGAGCACGACATTGACAAGATGGAGGTAGCCTCGTGTGGCCTGCACCGCGTCCAGGAAGGCCCGCTCGTACTCGTCCACTGATGCGATGATCTCCTCGCGGGTCTCGGCGCGATCGAGGTCGCCGGCCGCATCGCGGACGTCGCTCAGGTATCCGAGCGCCCGCTCGACATTGGTCCGGCTCGGGGAGTCGAAGTACCGGAGCGCCTCGGATTCACTCCGGAGCATCAGCGAGCTGATCGCGTGACTGGCGACAAGCGAAGCCGGGGTGCGGCCCCGGTCGCGCTCGAGCCTGTCGAGGACCCGGTTGCGGGCGGGAATCATCTCCTCCTGCATGAGACGGATGCGCGTCGCGCGGTCCGTGGCCACCTTCTCGAAGTTCTGTCCGTACGAGTGGATCCGATCGCCCATCTCTTTGAGCGTGGCGCCAGCGGCGATCCGGTCGGTCTCGAGGTGCGCGTCCCTGATCTCGGTCTCGGCGCGGGCCTGCAGGTCTCGCACGTGCTGGGCCGCGCTGGTGTGCCCGGTGAGCATGTACACCGAGACGTTCCGCTGCAACTCAGCGATCATCTTGTCGACCGCGAGGATCTTGATCGTGTCCCCGTTGGCCCGCTCGTACGCGGCGAGGTCGCGCTGGGCTTTCTCGAGCCCGATATGCCCCATGACCGCCGTAAAGACGTGCAGGATCAGCACGGTCCCCAGGGCGAGCCCCACTCTGGTCTTGATGCTCATGGGCGGCCCCGCACGTGAGAGATGGTTCGCGGAGCGGCCTCGGTCGAGAGGAGCTCCCCCCACCGCAACAGTGAGTGCTCATAGTTGTCCATCACCGAGTTCCAGACCGCGACGCGGCCGAACCGCTCCTGGTAGCTCCCGCCGTTGCGCCGCTCACCCTGGCGTGCGATCACGCGCCGGTCCGGGTCCAGGATGTTCGACGCGGCGGGCTTGCCCTCGTACCAGAACGCCCACTCGCCCTCGGACATGTGCCGCCTTGCCGCCTCGGGGACTGAGATGTAGTACCCCTGGCGGGCCATGATCGCGCCTGGCTTGCCTGAGAGCCACCAGTTCATGTACGCGTACGCGGCCTGGCTGACCTCTTCACTCGCCGCTGAGGACAGGCACATCACGCCGTGCCAGGCACGGTATCCCTCGCGCGGAGCCGCGTAGCGGACGGGGACGCCCTCGGCCCGCAGCGCCGAGGCGCCGGGCGAGAACATGCTCTCGATCACAGCCCGACCGTTGCGCATCAGGCGGACCGAATCGGGGACCGAGCTCCAGAACGCGCTGAAGTGCCCGTCCCGCTTGTAGTCCACCAGGATCCTGAACAGCTCATCGATCTCAGCCCGCGACATGTTGCCCATGTCATCGAAGGTCATGAGCCCCTGCGCCTGCACCGCCAGCGCGGCATCAAAAATGCCGATGGTCGGCTCGTTCACCAGCGCGACCTTGCCCCTCCACCTGGGGTCCAGGAGCCAGCCCCAGCTCTCCTCCTCGTAGGCCCTGCCCGCGGGCACGGTCTCGGTGTTGTAGCCGAAGGAATCGACGTTGTGAACGTATGGCAGGAAGCTCACACGATCGGTCGGCGTCGAACTGAGCTCACCGTCTGGCTGGGCGTACAGCAGTGTGTGAGGCGCGTCGCCGAGCCCGACCCGGGCCGTGGGCGTCAGGCGTCCGGTCTTTGAGAGCGGATTCACGGCCGCCCACTGGTCAATCCGCGCGGAATCGATGGCCTGGATGGCGCCAGCGCGCCAGAGCACGTTGATGCTGTTGGACCATTGTTCGTAAATGTCGAACGAGTCTGGGCGGGTCGACGCCTGCTGGAGCACAGCGCCGCTGCCGCCGGGCGTGAACTCGATGCGGATCCCGAGATCCGCCTCCGCCGCCCTGCGGATCTGCTCCTGCAGCGTGACGTGCGTGCCCAGGACACGGAGCGTGACCGGCTCTCTCGAGCTCGTACGAACAAACGGCGCGGCGTACGCGGCCACGCCCGCCGTCAGCGTCCTCGCCATCATCTCACGTCGTGTCAGCATCGAACACCTCAGTCTCGAATCATCGATCGGCGACTCAGCGTCGCCACTTTCATCCGTCATCGGCTCACGCGGCACGCTGCCCCGGGTCACCCGGGAGCGCCGCCACCGCGGCCTCCACGACATCAGCGCGCACAAATGGCTTCGTCATGTACCGGTCACATCCGGCACGGAACGCGTTGGCGCGGTCTCTCTCGAGTGTGCTTGCCGACAACGCGATGATCGGAGCCGTAAACCCGGCATCCCGCAGCCCCGCGGTGGCGGTGATGCCGTCCTGATCCGGCATCTGCAGGTCCATGAAGATGAGATCGAGAGCGGCGCCGGTCCCCATGGCCCGATCGACGGCGTCGCGACCGTTGACCGCAAACTCGACGTCAGCTCCAGCGCGCACGAGGTGGTGACCCAGGAGCTTGCGGTTGTCAATGGAATCGTCAACCACCAGAATACGTTTCCCTGAGAGATCCCTGGGCGCTTCTGCCCCGGCACACTCCACCATTGGCGCTGGATCGCAGCGGGCTGCGTCAAACCCAACGGTGAACTCGCTGCCCCGCCCGGGCTCTGATTCAACGCTCAGCTCGCCCCCGAGCAGCTTGGCGAGTGAGCTCGAGATGCTCAGGCCAAGCCCCGTGCCGCCGAACTCGCGGGTGGTGCTCGAGTCCGCCTGTGCAAACGGGCGAAACTCACGGATGCGTTCGATCTGTTCCGCGCTCATCCCGATCCCCGTGTCCGTCACGCGCACGGAGCCCCGCACCCGGCCCGCCCCGAGGTCCTCCAGATCCGCCGTCACGCTGACGCATCCGTCCGAGGTGAACTTGATCGCGTTGCCCACGAGGTTGAGCACGATCTGCTGGACTCGTAGCGCGTCGCTCATCATCCACGACGTGTCGCAGCGCCCGGTGTCGAGGCTGATTGTGACGCCCTTCTCGACCGCGAGCGGCCGAACGAGCTCCACGACGTTTGAGACAACGAACGCCAGGTTGACCGGAGCGTTCTCGATGACGAGACACCCGGCGTCGATCTTGGCCGTGTCGAGCACGTCTCCGAGCAGTTCGAGCAGGACCTGGCCGTTGCGCCGGATGATCGAGAGCGCCTCCGAGGCAAACGCGTCCGAGCGAACACCGTCGGTATCTGATGCGGCTTCAACGAAGCCCAGGATCGCGGTGAGCGGCGTCCGGATCTCGTGGCTCATGTTCGCCAGGAACTGGCCCTTGGCCCTGCTTGCCGCCTCTGCGAGCTGCCGCGCCCGGTCGAGCTCCGCGTTCTTCCGCCGTAGATCGTTGTTCAGCTTTCTCTTCTCGTTCAGAGCGCGCTGGCGTTCGCAGGCGTACCGGACGACTCGTTCCATTCGGATCGTCGTGAGCTCTTGTTTGGGGACGAAATCCTGCGCGCCCGCGGCCAGGGCGGCCTGGCCCGCCTCGTCAGAGCCGTCGCTCGTGAGCACGATGATCGCGGCGCCATGGGCGAGCGGGTAAATCTGCTGCACCGTCTCGTCACGCTCCGAGTCCGGGAGTCCAAGGTCCAGGAAGACGACATCGAACCGATGTGATTCGAGAGCGGAGACCGCCTCCGCCATGGACCAGGCGCGCGAGATCTCGCACCCGCCGACGCTGCGGAGGGATCGGCACAGCAGGTCAGCGTGTTCCGCGGAATCCTCGACGACAAGGGCTCGAACGGCTTTGGGCAACACGGAACCTCCGTTGCGGGACTCTCGTTGCAGCGGGGCGAGCCGCACACGGTGAGCGGCTCACACTCATGCGCAGGATGCTTGCTTACACGGGCGGTTCGTTCCAGACTGACCAATACACGCCGAGCTGCGAGATCATCTCGTGGAACCGTTGAAAGTCGAGCGGCTTGACCAGGTAGCTGTTGGCGTGGGAGCCGTACGCCCGGGCACGGTCCGCCTCGGACTTTGACGTCGTGAGCACCACGACCGGGATCATGGCAAGATCCGGGTCGACCTTGATTACTTCCAGAAGTTCGTGCCCGTCCATGCGTGGCATCTTGAGGTCGAGCACGATCACGTCCGGACGGGACACGTTCTCGTGCGGGGGCTGGCGACGCAGGTACGCGAGCGCTTCCTCGCCGTCGCGGACATGTGCGAACTCGTTTGAGACATCGCTTTTCCGCATGGCGCGCATCACCAGGTCGGCGTGATCCGCGTCGTCTTCCGCGAGCAGGAACCGAACGGGGCGGTCTGCTGTGTGCATCACGAATCTCCCGTCACGAGGACACCTTCGAGTTCAGTTGGCCCACTGGGGAGGGTGACTCGGAAGCTCGAACCGTGGCCCGGCTCGGATTCCGCCCACGCGTTCCCGCCGTAGTACTCCGCGACACGACGCACGATCGCCAGTCCGACCCCCGTCCCCCCGTTGCCGCTGGAGACTCGCTCAAAGAGGCTGAAAATCCGGTTGAGATGGCGGGCCTCGATGCCGACCCCGTTGTCATCGACCGCGATACAGACCCCCACCTTCGCGTCGATCTCCGAGCGAATCGTGAGCTTCGGCGCGTCGCCCGTGCAGCCATAGTTGAGTGCGTTGACGATCAGGTTGTCCAGCGTCTGCGTGAGGTGCCCCCTGTCGCACCACACGTCCGGAGCCTCAAGGGCAATCTCGATGGTGACATGCTGGTTCTCGATCCGGCCCTGATGCCTGCCGACCACCTCTCCGATCATCGACCGGAGGTCGAGCATCTCGGGCTCAAACTTGGCCAGCCCCACCCGGCTGACCTGGAGCACATCGTCGATGTTCTTCTGCATCCGATCGGCGGCGCACAGCACGCGGTTGGCGTACACCTCGAGCTCTTCGTCCCGACCCGCGCGAAGGTCCTGCAGCATGTAGTTCATGTAGCCCGTGATGGTCACGATCGGCGACTTGAGATCGTGCGACGCGGTATAGACAAGCCTGGTCAGCTCGTCGTTCTTCACCTCAATTTTCGACAACGCGCCCTGCAGGGCCTCGTTTGCCGCGTCGGCTCGCGAGGTCTCGAGCCGAAGCTGCAGGAGCGCAACCGCCTGGGCGGCGAGCATCTCTATATCGCTCAGCAGCTGATCAGGGACAACCTCGCGCGGCGCCGTGTCGATGACACAGAGCGTCCCGACCGCCTCGCCGCCGGACAGCCTCAGGGGTATGCCCGCATAGAAACGGATCTTCGGCCCCCCCAGAACAAGCGGGTTGTCCCGGGTTCTCGGGTCCGTTGACGCGTCCAGGATCACCAGTGGCTCATCGCTGAGTATCGTGTACGCACAGAACGCATCGTCACGGTGCGTCTGTGTCGCCCCGAGCCCCACGCGGCTCTTGAACCACTGGCGAGACTCGTCCACAAGTGAGATCAGCGCAATCGGAGCCGCGGCCAGGCGGGCCGCGAACGCCGTTATCTGGTCAAAGCTCCGCTCGGGCTCAGAGTCCAGTATGCGGCAGTTGAGCAGCGCCAGGAGACGCTGCGATTCGTTCGTGGGAAGTGGGGCTGCGGGCATTGGAGTTCTCGGACAGGTCGCGTCATGGGTGGAAGGATCTGCTCGCCGTCACTCGGCCCAATGAGCACACTCGGCGCCTCAAACTGCCCAACTGCGACAAGAAACCACGGCGCACAGGGCCCCGAAAGAGGCGCAACGCCCGATCACACGCTCGCACGCCCGCCTGCAACGGTGCTGCCGGTTCTCGCGCGCGGTCGCGAGCCGAGGGTGCGATTCGGACACGTCAAGCGAGGTGGAACCCCGTTCGGGCACAAGTCCTTCTGCGGCAATGCCGATGGCGCCCAGACAGTGGTTCGGATCTGACCCGTCACGGGCTGAGGCAGCATTCATGGACACCCACACGTCCGATTCGACAATCGCGGTCATCATCATCGATGACAACGAGGACCACCTTAAACTGATCGAGCGCTCGGTTCGGGTCGCCTTCGAGGGCGACGCCCGTCGGGTGGAGACGCACCCGTATCTCAACCCGGGCGCCGGGCTGGCCGAGCTCCCGGTCCATCAGCAGGCGGTCATCCTTCTCGACTACCGGCTGACAGGCGCCACGGGCCTGGACTGGCTCTCCGACTTCACCCGGGCGGATGTTGGCCCGGTCATCCTCGTCACCGGTTCAGGCGACGAGAGCATCGCCGCGGAGGCGTTCCGGCGCGGGGCGTCGGATTACATGGCAAAGTCGGAGGGTGTTCAGAACCCCGAGCTTGTCCGCAAGACGATCAACGAGGCGCTCCGCCGGTACAAGATCGTGCAGACGAACCAGGATCTTGCCCGCCGACTCAAGCGCTCCAACAGCGAACTGGGACGGAAGAACGAACGCCTCGCCGAGCTTACCAGCACTGCCCACCGCTTCGTCGACGACGTGGCGCACGAGTTCCGCACGCCCCTGGCGGTGATCAAGGAGTTCGCCTCCATCATCACCGACGGCATCGGCGGCGAGGTCACGCCCGATCAGGCCAAGTACCTGGCATACATCGTTGACGCCTCGCGTGACCTGACCAACCTCATTGACGACTTCCTAGACAGCGGCAAGATGCGGGCCCAGACGCTCCGCGTGGATCGACGGGAGCACACCGTCACCAGCCTGCTGGACCGGACCTGGCCGACGATCGAGTGCCGGGCCAGCGCCAAGGGGGTCACCCTCGAGCGGTGCGAGGAGCCGGACCTCCCGGCCGTGTTCGTCGACGCGGACAAGTACAGACGCACCGTGGTGAACCTGGCGATCAACGCGATCAAGTTCTCCGACTCCGGCTCCCGCGTCGTGATCACCGCCCGAGCGGACGGTGCGGACGGCGTGCTGACCGAGGTGACCGACTTCGGGCCTGGCCTGCCACCAGAAGCGCTCAACGACCTGTTCAACCGCTTCACCCAGGGCGCCAGCGCCAAGCAGACCGACTCCAAGGGGTTCGGCCTTGGGCTGAGCATCGTCAAGGATCTGGCGAGGATCAACCTGGGGCGGGTCACGGTGCAGAGCGTGCTCGGAGAGGGCAGCACGTTCGCGTTCACGACGCCCCGCGCCGACCCGGTGTGCGCCCTGGACGCCTCACTGGGGCTCACGCGTGAGCGCTCGCCGTACGCGACCATCACGTGCCTGCGTGTGTCCTCCAACGACCGATCGCTGGTCGGCGCGGATCTCTACGCCCGAGTCTCGGGCGAGTGCCACGCGACCGATGTCCTCTGGATGGATGCCGATGGCGATTCGGTGCTCGCCATCGGCGAGACCGGTGAGTCCGATGCCTGGCTCAACAGGCTTCGCGATTGCCCGGGCGCCCCCGACTCACTCAGCATCCGCATGCTCGGGCAGTGGCCCGTCGACGAGGCCCGCGCCGCGATTCTCGAGCTCCTCCTGTCCACCAGTGAAAGGCTCGCCCATGCCCAGGTCGATTCTCATTATTGACGACGAGCCCCGCATCACCGCGGCGCTCATGACCCGCCTCGAGTTTGCTGGGTACACGGTGTACCACGCGATCAACGGGCTGGCCGGCGTCGAGGCGGCCGCGCTGCACGAGCCGGACGCGATCGTGCTCGACATCCGCATGCCCGATATCGACGGCTACGAGACCTGCAAGCGCATCAAGCGGTTCCCCAAGCTCGCGGCAACGCCCGTGATCTTTCTCTCCGCGAACGTCCAGGACACCGCCCGCCAACGCGCGATCGAATCCGGTGGCGCCCGCTTCATCTCCAAGCCGTACGAGGCGGCCGAAATCCTGAGCGCGATCGAAGCCGTGATCGAAAGCAACCCAGTGACGAGCGAGGAGGCCATGCAATGACCGCGCCCACAATCCTGATCGTAGATAACGACGACGGCATGGTTGCCGCCCTCTCCACCCGCCTCGAGCAGTCCGGATACAGCGTGGTCACCGCCGGGACCGGCGCCCAGGGGCTGGCCATGTTCGAGAGCCACGAGCCCGACCTCGTGATCACGGACTTGAACATGCCCGCGGGCGATGGCATCACCCTCGCGCACCGGGTCCGATCCAAGAGTGACGCGCCGATCATCATTGTGACGGGCTTCCGGGATGAGTACCGCGAGGAGCTCCGCTCGGTCGCGCACGTCTCGATCCTCCGCAAGCCGTTCGAGACGAACGACCTGCTCGATCTTGTGGAGATGGAGTTGTCCCTCGCGTTCGACCGTTCCGCCGCGTGACCAGCGCGCACCTGCACACCCCTGGGAAGTGAGCACATGACACAGAAAACAATCCTTATCGCCGACGACGACATGCGCCTGCTCAACGCCCTGACCTGCCGGCTGGAATCCGAGGGGTACAGGGTTGTCGCGACGCAGGACGGGTATCAGGCGCTCGCGCTGGCGAGGCGCGAGACGCCCGACCTGCTGCTGCTGGACATCAACATGCCCGCGGGCGATGGGTTCAGCGTGCACCAGCGCATCGTGCAGATCGACGAGCTGCGAGATAAGCCCGTCATCTACGTCACGGGCGAGGACTCGCCCAGGGTCTACGACCTCGCCAACACGCTGGGCGCGGTCGCGATCGTCCACAAGCCGTTCGAGACCAGCGAGCTCATGAACGCCATCAGATCGTACATCGACGCCTCGCCACGCAAGCTCCAGGCATGACCCCCGGCGCGGGGGCGCATCCTCGCCCCGGGCCGTGCGTCCGCCTTCTCCCGTAGAATCACGCCTACCGGCATTCGCGCCGGGCGGGTCGGGTGGTGAGAAGGGAGGACGCCTTGGGTCGAAGCGGCGTGAGCATCCAACGGCCGCGGACGGACCGATCCGAGGCGGTCAGAGACGCGATCCAGATCCTCGGCTCCGGGTTCATCGGTCACCCAGACAACGCGGACCTCCGCACAGCGCTCAGCACGGGCGCCCGAACGCCCCAGGCGTACGGGCGCCAACTCCAGGTGGTCGTCTTTCGTCTGCTGTTCCGGATGCTCGCCGAAGAGCGGGACCTGCTCCACCCGCCGGGGTCAGATCCGGACGCGCGGGCGTGGTACGAGTCAGACGTCTCGATGCGCCGCCTCCGAGAAGTCGCGTCCCAGGCGGATCATCCCGATGGCGATGACCTCTGGCAGAGGCTCTGCGTCGTCTGCTCCCGCCCCGCGGCGCCAGATGGCGGACCCGGGCTCGGTCTGCCTCATCTCTGCTCGTCCCTCTGGTCGAACGAGGAGACCCCGGACCTGCTCGCCCCAGCCCAGGTCTCCCTGCGGAACGCGGACCTGCTTGAGGCGATCGGGCTCCTGGGCAGCGCCCCGACGCCAGACGAGCTCGGCTCCGTGTATGAGTCGTTGCTGGCGCTCCGAGCCGGGGTCAGCATCGAGTGCCGAACCTTCACCCTCACCGCGGCGCGAGGCGGTACGCGGCGCTCCACGGGCTCGTTCTACACGCCTGAGGCGCTCGTGTCGCACCTGCTCGATACGGCCCTGAACCCGGTCATCCAGCATCGGCTCGAGCAAGCGACCGGGGCAGCGACCGCGTCCGGACGCGACGCGCAGGCCGAGCAGGAGCGGGCGCTGCTGAGCATCACGATCTGTGACCCCGCGTGCGGGTCGGGACGATTCCTCGTCGGCGCCGCCCGCAGGCTCGCGGACCGACTTGCCCAGACCCGGTCTGGCACATCGCGCCCAGCGCCGGAGGTGCAACGGCATGCCCTGCGCGACGTCATCAGGCACTGCATTTACGGCGTCGATCTTGACCCCCTGGCGACCGAGCTGTGCAAGATCGCGCTCTGGTCCGAGCTGAATCAGGCGGGCGCCCCCCTCTCGTTCCTGGACCACCACATCAAAACCGGGAACTCGCTCCTGGGCGCAACACCAGGGCTGATCAGCGCGGGTATCCCCGACGACGCGTTCACGCCCCAGGACGGGGATGACCCACGCATCGCCCGCGCGCATCGGTCCCGCAATCAGCAAGAACGCGGGCAGTGTCAGGACGAGCCAGCGGGCGACAACCGCGGACCAGAGGAAGCCAGGCTGCTCGCCGACGCGTGGTGCGCCTCGTTTATCTGGGTCAAGGACGGCGCCGTTTCCCCGGGCGCTGTCCCCGGGCGCCCTGGC
>JAJDDH010000329.1 GCA_029260415.1 Phycisphaerales bacterium
GAGGACCTGTTCGGGTGCCTCCAACTCGCCAAGGAGCTCGGCGTCATCGTCACGGCCCACTGCGAGAACGCCGCCGCCATCGACGCCATGCAGGCCAGGCTCCTCTCCGAGGGCAAGACCGGACCCGAGCACCACGAGCCCAGCCGCCCCACCTGCGTCGAGGCCGACGGCGTCACCCACCTGGCCACCCTCGCACAGCTCACCGGCGCGCACATCTACTGCGTGCACACGTCGTGCGACGAGGCGGTCAACGCCGCCCTCGCGGCGCGCCGGAGGGGCGTGAACATCTGGATCGAGGCCGTCGCCCCGCATCTCGTGCTGGACAAGACCTACGCCGAGCTGCCCGACTTCGAGGGCGCCAAGTACGTCATGAGCCCTCCGCTGCGCGACAAGTCGAATCAGGCCCCGCTCTGGAACCAGCTCCGCGCCCGCGCCATCAGCACCATCGGCACCGACCACGCCCCCTTCGACTTCCAGGCCCAGAAGAAGGCCATGGGGCGCGACGCCTTCACCAAAATCCCCAACGGCATCCCCTCCGTCCAGGAACGCGTCGACCTCATCCACACCTTTGGCGTCGCCTCCGGTCGCCTCGACTACCACGCCTTCGTCGACGCCTGCTCCACCCAGGCCGCCCGCATCTTCGGGCTCTACCCGCGCAAGGGAACCATCCGCGTCGGGTCCGACGCCGACCTCGTCGTCTACGACCCCGACAAGAATCACACGCTGGCGCACACCACCAGCCACTCCAACGTGGACTACAACGCCTTCGAGGGCTGGGAGATGACGGGCAAGAGTGAAGTCGTCACCGTCCGCGGCGCCGTCCAGGCCCGCGACGGCCAGTTCGTGGGCGAGACCGGCACAGGCCAGCTCCTCAAACGCAAGCCCACGCACTAGTCACTAGTCGTCCTTGTTGGACACCAGCCGGTCGGACTGCTCGACGAACGAGTCGCCCTCCCACGCCGCGTCCTTGGTGACCATGCCAGCCTTGGCCGCCTTCTCCGCGGCCTTGTGCTCCGCCTGACGGCGCACCAGATCCGCGTGCGTCGTGAAGTACCGCAGCGAGTGCCCGCGGAAGTCCTCGATCGTCGCGAACCCGTGCGAGTCCATGAACGCGCCCAGCTGCTCGCACAGCGTGCCCGCCAGCTTGTACCCGTGGATCATCACGCCCGTGCAGACCTGCACCGTGCTCGCGCCCATGAGGATGAACTGGGCCGCGTGCTCGCCCGTCTCCACGCCCCCGATGCCCGACAGCGACCGGTCGTGATACTCGCCCTTGATGGGCAGCTCGTTGCCCTCGGGGATGGGCTGGCCCGAGCCCCCGCCGTACATCATCGTGCCCAGCTCCATCACCATCCGCAGCGCGATCGGGCGCACCGCCTTGCACGAGTACCCCCCGGGCACGGAGTACCCCTCGACCGTCGGCTCAGGGCGCAGCGTCTTGAGGTCCACGCCCATGACACTCAAAATGGTGTTGATCGCCGCGACGCCCTCGCACCCGGCGCGCAGCGCCGCGCGGGCGGGCTCCTCGATGTGCGTGATGTTGGGCGTCATCTTCGCCCACACCGGAACAGTCGCCACCTCGTTCACCCAGCCGCAGACCTCTTCCAGGATCTCCGGGTCCTGCCCCATCGCGGCGCCCATCTTCCGCTCGGGCAGCCCGTGCGGGCACGAGAAGTTCAGCTCGAAAGCGTCCACTCCGCACGCCTCGCAGCGCTGCACCAACTCGACCCACGCGTCCTTGGTGTACTCCTCCATGATCGAGGCGATGAGCGCGCCGTCGTGCCCCTTGTCCTTGATCGCCTTGAACTCGTCCTCCCAGACCTCGAAGGGACGGTCGGAGATCAGCTCGATGTTCTGCCACCCGATGACCTCGCGCGTCTCCGCGGCCCGCATCCGCGCGTACCGCGGCGCCACGTTGGTCACCTTCGACGCGTCCAGGCTCACCGTCTTGGCGATCACGCCCCCCCACCCCTCCTCGAACGCCTTGTTGATGACGTTCGCGTTCGTCCCGGGCGGGCCCGAACCGATCACAAAGGGGTTGGGCATGTCCAGCCCGTCAACGTTCACACGCAGATCTGCCATGCGGCGCTCTCCATTCGCTGAGCCAAACCGCCAGTATACAGCAAGCCCGATCCACATTCAGCGCAGCAAAAACCCCGAACGCGAACGCCCGGGGTGTGCATGGTCCTGCGAATCAGCTCTGCGTGCGACTAGCGCCGGTACGTGATCCGGGCCCGCGTCAGGTCGTAGGGGCTCATCTCCACCGTCACCGTGTCGCCCGGCAGAATCCGGATGTAGTGCTTGCGCATCTTGCCCGAGACGTACCCGAGCACCTCGCTCTGCTGCTCGTTGGGCAGCCGCAGCTTGAACATGGCATTGGGCAACGCCTCAATAACCACCGCTTCCATCGTGAACTTGTCTTCCTGCTTGGCCATTCAGCCCCTTTCCGTGTCAATCACAAACCACCCGCCGTCGGCATGCCCTGCGGGGGCCCGGACCGAATGGACACCGAATGATATGCACGCAACGGGCCCGGAGACCGCCCCCACCACCCGGGCACGCCCAGACGCCCGGGCCGCCCCCCCCGCCAGCGCCTATTCCGTCTCGTCGTAGCACCCCTCGCCGAACCAGACCAGGAACGCCAGCACGTCGTAGAAGTCCAGCACCCCATACGGCGGCGCCAGGTCCACGCTCGCGCCGTGGTCCCCGAACCGCAGCAGGAACGCGAACATGTCGTTCAGATCAAGATCGCCGTCGCCGTCGAAGTCCCCGAAGCACGTCGGGCGGGAGAAGTTCCCGTTCGGGTCGATCCAGAGCAGCGCGTTGAGCAGGTCCAGCCGCCCGTGACCGAACATCTCGTCGTACCCGGGCTCGCCGAGGTCCACCGCCGACAACTCCAGGATCTCCCGGACCTCGTCGTTGGTCAGCTGCGGGTGCTCGCTCCAGATCACCGCCGCCGCCGCGGCCACCATCGGAGCCGCGAACGACGTCCCCGTGTCAAGCTTGTACTCAACGCCCGGCTCGAACGGGTTCGCGGCGGTCACCAGCACCTTCACGCCCGGGGCCGAGACCGACACCTCAGGCCCCGTCGTCGAGTTCCCCCAGAACCCGTCCCGGTTGTTCGTCGCCGTCACCGCCATCACCTCGGGGAACGCCGCGGGATACAGCACGTCAATCAGCGGCGAGTTTCCCGATGACGCCACCAGCAGGCACCCGCTCATGTGCGCGTACGTCACCGCGTCTCGAAGCGCCTCAACGCCGCCAAGCACATCCAGGGGCCACCCGAAGCTCATGTTCAGGATGTCAGCGCCGTTGTCCGCCGCCCAGACCACGCCGGGCGCCGCGTCCGATGGGAACGCGATGTTCAGGTCGTTGAGCACCCGCACAGGCATGATCTTGGCGCCCAGCGACACACCCGCCATGCCCAGCCCGTTGTTGTGCACCGCGCTGATCACCCCCGACACACGCGTCCCGTGGTCGTTGAACCCGTGCTGCCACGCGTCCATCGGGCCGTCAGAAAAGTTCGCCCCGTCCACAAGCTGGCCGATCAGATCCGGGTGCATGTCCGACACGCCCGCATCCAGCACCGCCACCGTGACCGAGTCTGTCTCCCCCACCAGCATCCAGGCATACAGGGCGCCGATGTCAGCGTCCGGGACGCCCGCGACGCCGTCGATCTCCTGCCCCGTGTTCTCAAGCGCCCACTGCTGCTCGAACTCGGCATCGTTCACGCTCTCAACACCCTGCGCATCCACGTCGGTCCAGTGCACCATCCGTCGAGTATCAAACCTGACGTACTCGATCAGCTCGCTGACGCCGGCCTCGCCGCCATAGGTGGTCTCCGCGCGGAACTCCTGCTGCATCGGAAGCACGATGTAGTACCGGTCCAGGCCGATCTCTCGCGCCAACACCGGGTTCCCGATCGTGCTCATGTCAAAGAGCGGACGCACGCTCCTCGCTCCGAACCCCTCGAGCACCGCACGCGGGCGATCCCCGTCGCCGTCCGCCTGGCCCATGACCTCAGCCACGCCCCCGACCACGCGGATCTCCACGCCGGGTTTCAAGCGCACGATCAGACGGGCCGGCCAGCCGTTCTCATTGCGCACGACCGCTTCTGAAGTAGTGTCCGTTTGGGTGGGCTCGCCGTGAGCGGGCGCGCACGCGAAAGCCAGCACGCTGACCGGAAGTCCGATCAGCACGCCAAGTTCCCATATCGTCCGCGCTTGCAGCAACCGCGCCATCTCTATCTCTCCACGCTCCCCCAAAACTGAGCTCGCTCAGTTCCGAGTCTCAGAGCATATCAGCCGCCTGACAGGCTTCACAGTGGGAACGTGTGAGATTCACGTTCGGGACACCGGACCCACCCGAAGCCTTTCAAGATGATCGCCCACCTGTAACCTCCTGGGTCCGCTCCGGATAGACTCAACTGCCCTATCACGTACCGTACTAATTCGACGTATTATTTCTCACCAAATCCCTGGCCATCTCAAAAACCGCTTGACAGGCCCTCGGGGTTCTGCGAGCCTGACAACAGAATCATTCAGTGGGGTTCTGGGAATATTGAGAGAGAGATAGCCGCCAGGCACGCCGCGAGAGAGAGAATGGGCGGAAACGCCCTGAGAAACAGATTGAACGACGGGTTTGAAGTTCGGCCGAATCCCACAACGGCCGGAGACCCAGCGTTCGCGAGGCGGGTTTGGTGGTCCAGTGACGCTCAGGCGTTGAGGTGAGAGATCATGAGAAAGACAGCCTTTTCTAGCACTGCGTTGCTCGCTGGCGCCCTGGCGCTGACGGCCTCCGCCCCTATCGCCCTCGCCGGTGATAGCGACGTCCTTTTCCGCATCGAGTCCCTCGACAACGCGACCAACACGCTCAGCGTGTTTGAAGTCACGTTTGGCCAGGGCACCCAGTCCGGCAACAGCTGGAACTGGGAGTGGGACGGTGAAAGCGCGTACATGTTCGGCGGCGACGAGTCCCTCGGCGGATTCTCCGACGCGGCCATCTCCGTCAACTTCGACTCACGCGGCTTCATCAGCACCGTGAACCTCGGCTTTGACGTCTTTGCTGGCGCCGCCAACACGGCCTTCAGCATCGGCTCGGGCCCCCTCGCCCTCGCGCCCACCTCTGGCGTCCAGGGCATCGCCTCCGCCTCCGTCGGTGTCACCGACGTCCTCGGCGGCGGCGCCACGCTCGCCCCCGATGGCGCCGGCATGTACCGCGCCATCACCAACGGCGCGAGCACCTTCTCGAACCTTCTTGGCTCCAGCCTCAACGCTGGCGAGTTCAGCTCCGCGCAGGACGACGATACGTTCGGCCTGGCCGCGATCGGCGGCTCGGTCTCTGAGATCTCCGCCGAGTGGAACTTCACCCTGACCGCCTTTGATACCGCCGCTGGCACGAGCACCTTCTCGGTGACGCCCGCCCCCGGCGCCCTCAGCCTCATCGGCTTCGCCGGCCTCGTTGCCACGCGTCGTCGTCGCTGAGTAGAATCATCCAGAACCCATCCGGTGGCCCCTACAGGGGCCGCCGGACGTTTCAGAGATTTCGGTCCGATAACCTCGCCTGCAGCCTGTATAAGGTGCGAACGTGAGGGTATAGGGCTTGATTGAGTTTCGTGTGTCCGGTCCTGAGAGAACCGGGCGCGTCGCAAGCATGGTGGAACATGCTGCGTCAACGGTAGTCTGAGAGAGAGAGAAGCGTCATGAACACGTTCGAGACCCCTGTCTCACGCCTCAAGGCCGTGGCTGTGTTCGTCGCCACACTGTCAGCCATATCCACCTCCGCGTGGGCCGGCGCTGGCGACCCCATCGTCTCCTTCTGGGCGGGCAACTCCGAAGGCTCTGGCGCCTTCAACGTCGATATTTCTGACGCCCAGTTCAACAACGGTGAAATCGTCGTCTGGAACCTCATCGGTGGCCCCGTCGATATCATCGACGGCGGAAGCACCATCGCCACCATCACCTCCGCCCAGCTCACGCTGCAAGCGTTCAATGAAACACTCGGACAGAGCCTCATCGCCCTGTCCTTCAACGTCGCAGCCGGCGCCGCGGACACCGAGTTCACGATCTCCAGCTCGCTGATTGACAGCCTCAACATCCCCGGCGCCCTCGGCCGCGTGACCGGCACCTACTCCGTCACCGACGGAAATAACAACGGCGCCACGCTCACCGGTCTCCAGAACCGCGGCGGCCTCTACTCCGCCTTCTACAACGGCGGCAACACCTTCAACGAGCTCTTCTCCAGCGGCCCCTACGGTGTCGGCGCCAGCGCCTCCGACGGCGGCGCCCAAGACATCCCCAACGTTGGCTTCTCGTCCGTCGGCGCCACCGTCAACGACATGTCCAGCCAGTGGCACTTCATGCTCACCGCGGGCGACCTCGCCGGTGGCACCAGCAACTACATCATAAGGGTCCCGGCTCCCTCGGGCCTCGCCCTGCTCGGCCTCTCCGGCCTGGTTGCCTCGCGTCGCCGCCGCTAAGCGAATCGCGACACTCTCCGACACTCCGACACGGACCCGCTCACCGAGCGGGTCCGTGTTTGTTTTGCAGACCCCCCGAGACGATGGCTCCACCTACGACGCGCCCGGCATGACCCGATCGATCGGGAACGGGCTGGGCGCCCCGCCCAGCATCTCGACGGCCGCCGCACGCGCTGTCACAAACCCCATCGACATCCCGTGCCCGGTGAACCCGCCGCAGAACCACGCACGCCCCGCCTCCACCCCCTCAACCTCAACCACCCCCACCAACGGCAGCCCGTCGCCCGTGAACCCCATCGTCCCCGCCCACCGCGCGATCACCTCAAACCGATCCGTGATCAACTCGCGCACAAACGCCTCGAGCCGGTCCTGCACCTCCGCCGTCACGTCCGGCGCGCAGCCGACCTCGCGCTCCGCGAAGTACGTCCGGGCCCCCCCGAAGACGATCGTCCCCCCGGGCCCGGGTCGAAAGTACTCGGACCCGTGATTCGCGTAGTACGCCATGTCCAACCGCGCATCCCCGATCGGGCGTGCCGCGAGCATCTGGCCCCGGTGCGCCGTCACCCGCCCGCGCAGGCTCGGCACGAGCGCCGGCGCGTACGCATTCAGCGCCACAAGCACCCGCCCGCACCGCACCCGGACATCCGAGCACGCGACCGCAACGCCGTCATCCACACCCTCGATCGTGTGCGCCTCCTGGCCCGTGATCACCCGGGCCGATGCGAGCCTCGCGCGCAGCAGCCGCACCAGCTCGATCGGGCTGCACACCGCGTCACCGGGATTGACCAGGCCCGCCCGCACCTTCCCGCTCGTCCACAGCGAGTCGCCCGGTCCGTCCCCAGGCCCCAGCAGCGCCGCATCAAACCCGTCCTCGTGGAGCAGCTCGACCGATTCACGCAGCTGCGCCTCCTCGCCCTGACCCAGCGCGATCAGGCACGATGGACGCGTCTCAAACCCGGGCAGGTCACCAACGCCCTCGGCGCGCAGCGCCGCGAGATTCGCCTCGGTCCAGCGCCACAGCTCCTGCGCCCGCCCGCGCCCGTACGCCCGGCACGCCTGCGCATAGTTGTCCGCGGCGCCCCGGATCAGGTACCCCGCGTTCCGCCCGCTCGCGCCCGCGCCCACCTCGCTCGCCTCGAGCAGGATCACGCTCTTGCCCTGGCGCTCAAGCTCGAGCGCGGCGCTGAGCCCGCAGATCCCTCCGCCAACCACGCACACGTCGCACTCGAGCTCTTCCGGTTGTCGCGCACGCCGCCACAGACTCACACTCACCGACGAGCCCTTTCGCCAAGCACCGTGCTCTTAGCCCTTGATCCGCCCCACGAGCGACTGCGCCTTGACCTGCACGCCCTTGAGCATGCTCTGCAGCGCCTCCCGGTTGGGCGCGAACTCCATCGCCCGCGTCAGCTCGATGTGCTCCTTCTCGACCAGCTCCGCCAGCGAGTCCGTGAAGCTCCGCATCCCCTCGCCCTTGCTCGTGGAGATCACCGCTGGCAGGTCCTCGTCCCGCCCGTCCCGGATCAGCTCGCGCACCATCGGGCTGGCCCGCAGCACCTCTGTCGCCGGGACCACCTTGGACTCGAACCCGTCCACCGTCGGGATCAGCCGCTGGGCGCAGATCGCCTTCATCGTCGCCGCCAGGCTCGATCGGATAAACCCCCGCTCGTCCTGCGGAAAGAACTCGAGCATCCGGTTGAACGCCTGCATCGTGTCGGCCGTGTGCAGCGTCGCGAACACCAGGTGCCCAGTCTCCGCCGCCTGGATGGCGCTCAGCACCGTCTCCTTGTCCCGCATCTCCCCGATGAAGATCACGTCCGGGTCCTGTCGCACCACGTACTTGAGCGCCGCGCTGAAGCTCTCCACGTCGATCCCGATCTCTCGCTGCGAGATGATCGACTTGTCAGACGTGAACCGGTACTCCACCGGGTCCTCAACCGTGATGATGTTCACGCTCCGCGTGTGGTTGACCTGGTCCACCATCGCCGCCAGCGTGCTCGACTTGCCCGAGCCGGTCACCCCGACGACCATCACCAGCCCCTCGCTCGACTTGCTCACGATGTCCTCGTAGACCTTGGGCAGGTGCAGCTCCGCGTACGTCGGGATCTCCGCCTTGACGCGCCGGATCGCCGCGTGCGTGTGGTTGCCCGAGCGGAAAATGTTGATCCGGAACCGGTCCCCGCTGGGCAGGTGCCACGCGAAGTCCAGGTTCCCGCTGGCCGTGAACCGGCGCTGCTGCTCCTCGCTCAGCAGCGGGTCCAGCAGGTGGTCCGCCTCGTCCTCGCTCAGCGGCTCCGAATCGATCGGTCGCAGCATCCCCCCCACCCGGTACGTGGGCGGAATCCCCACCTTGATGTGCAGGTCCGACGCGTCCAGCCGCTCCATCGCCTCGAGCAGCTTCCGGATATTGACGCTCCCGGTAATCATGCGGCCACCTCCCCCCCCAGCATACCACGGGACCGCCTATTCCCCGCCGATCCCGATCAGCCCGATCATCACGTCATTCACGTTCGTCCCGCTCGCCCCGGTCCGGATCAGCCCCCCCGCCAGCCCAAGCCCCCGGTGGCTGTCGTGCTCCGCCAGGCACGCGCCAACCTCAACCCCGCGCAGTCGCAGGCGTGACCCGGTCTCCCCATCCACCACGCCCCCCGCCGCGTCCGTCGGCCCATCGATCCCGTCCGTCCCGAACGCGATCACACCCACGCCCGCGCGCCCCTCGATGTCCCCCGCCGCCGCGAGCGCCAGCTCCTGGCTCCGCCCGCCAAGCCCGGTCGCCTCGCCAACCGTCACCGTCGTCTCCCCGCCCCACACCACCGCCCGCGGGCGGTCATCGCCCTGGGCGAGCACGCGTCGCGCCAACGCGCGCCCGACCTCGCACGCGTCACCAGTGACTCCGAGCCGTGTCTCAACGACCTCGAACCCAATCCCCTCCAGCGTTGCCGCCGCGCACCCGACCGCCGCCGCGTTGTTCCCCACGACCCGGTGCCGCACGCGATCCCAGAACGCCTCGCGCCCGTCACTCGTCTCCTCAATCTCCCCCGCTTCCCCGCGCGCCAGGTACGCCCCAACCCGATCGTGCGCCTCCAGCAGCCCCCGCGAACGCAGCACACCCAGCGCGTCCCCAAAGCTTGTCAAATCCGGCGCCGTTGGTCCTGACCCGATCACACCCAGCGGGTCACCCAGCACGTCCGACAGCACCAGCGACCAGTGCGCCCGCGCCCCCTGCCCCGCACGGGCCAGGGCGCCCCCCTTGAGCGTCTCGAGGTGCTTGCGAACACAGTTCAACGCCCCGATCGTTGCGCCCGAGCGCAGCAGCGCGTCCGTCACCGCCCGGATGTCCTCCAGCCCGATCCCCGCGCCGGGCGCCGTCAGGTACGCCGACGCCCCGCCCGAGATCAGCGTGAGCAGCGTCTCGTCACATCCGCACCCCTGCGCCACCGCCAGCGCCCGCTCAGCCGCCGCGACGTTGCGATCGGTCGCCAGCGGGTGATCCGCGCCCATCGCCTCGATCACCTCGGGCCGATCCGCCCAAGCCCCGATCACCGAATCCGGACCGATCACCACCCCGCGAACCACACGCTCGCCCAGCAGCCCCAGCGCCGCCCGCGCCATCCCCACGCTCCCCGTCCCCACCGCGATGAGCACCACCCGTTTGGAAGTGTCGAGCTCATCGGGCCACGCCCGGCGCACCAGCGACCCGGGCTCGCACGCCGTCATCACAGCGTCCACAACCACCGACGCGATCCGACCGGCCTCACCACCGCCATCAACCTGAACCAACATCGCCGCCCTTCCCAAGACGCTTCAGCCCTCGCGCCGTTCACAGTATCATGTCGCCGCCAGACCCGATCCCATGACACCACCCCCCAAGATCTGCACGCTCTGCGCCCGAGACTGCTCGGCCATCCCCCGCGTCAAAGACGCGCACGGGAACTACATCTGCAAGGACTGCGAGCAAGCCCGCGCCGCCTCCAAGCTCACGCCCCGCTCGCCGGGCCCATCCGACGGCGTCGCCATCGAGCCCGACCGCCCCACCTCGCGAGGCGTCTGCCCCAGCTGCTTCCGCCCACTCCCACCCGATACGGGCGTATGCGTCTCCTGCGCCACAGGCCTCAACCGCAAGCCCTCCCCCGATGGCTCCGGACCCACCTGCCAGAAATGCGGCTACGACCTCACCGGCGCCCGCTCCCTCATCTGCCCCGAGTGCGGTACAACCCAGCGCCCCCAATCCAGGAAGAACCTGGACATGTCCCGCCAGGTCATTCGAGACGCGTACGTCAAGCCCGTGCTGACCCTGATCATCGGGCTCATGCTCATCGTCGCGTTCCAGTTCGCGATCGGACGCCAGGAGGCGATCCCGCAGGTCCTCATCGCCGTCGTCGTCCAGTCCCTCGTCGGGCTCGTGATCTTCTGGATCTGCTCGCTGATCTGGATCGGCTTCGACGAGCCCTTCCACATCAACGTGCTGCGTCTGCTGGCGATCTACGCCATCTCGTGGGCGGCGCTGCTCGTCGCGGCCTCGCTCCCGCCGCTGCTCTGCTCGGCCATCATCTTCGTCCCCGCCGGGATCTTCGTGCTGCTACACAAGAAGATGCTCGACCTCGACCTCGCCGACGCCGCCCTCGTCGCCGTGTTCACGGGCATCGTCTGGGTCGCGGTCTTCGTCGTGATCCTCGGCCAGACCTACCTCTAAAACACCAGCAGTCCAAGCGCCATCCACGCCCCCGCGAACACCATCACGATCGCTGTGTACCCCACGATGTCACGAGCCTTGGCCCCCGTGATCGCCAGCAGCGGCAGTGCCCAGAACGGCTGCAGCATGTTCGTCAGCTCGTCCCCGTACGCCACCGCCATCACCATCTTCCCCGGGCTCACCCCCGCCTCGACCGCCGCCCGCATCGCGATGGGCCCCTGCACCGCCCACTGCCCGCCCCCCGAGGGCACGAACAGATTGACCACCCCCGCCGACACCAGCGTCAGCAGCGGCAGCGTCGTCTGACTCGACCCGTCCGCCAGCGCCCCCGACAGCTGCGCACTCAGCCCGCTCGCCGCCATCAGGCCCATGATCCCCGCGTACAGCGGGAACTGCAGGATGATCCCCGCGCACCCGCGCGCCGCGCTCTCCACCGCCCGCACGTACCGCCCGGGCGTCCCGTGCAGCAGCAGCCCCAGCATCAGCACCGTCAGGTTCACCGTGTCGGGCGTCAGCCGCGTCACCCCGCTCGGGCCCTCGTCCGGGACGTAGTACCCCCACGCCCACCACCCGATCATCCCCACCAGGATCCACGACACCACGGGCGTGTCCTCGAGCGCCCGAGGCACGAGCGGCTTCCGCTCATCCGCCTCGGGCGTCGCCTCATCTGCGCCCACGCCGTACGCCGACGCGCCACGCACGTCCACCGCTCGCTTGGGGTGCATCAGCACCAGCAGCAGGGGCACGATCGCCAGCAGCCCCCCCGTCACAAACAGGTTCATGGGCGACAGCACCGTCTCCCGCATCGACAGCGCCCCGAACGGCGCGTCAGCCCCGAACACGTCAGCGATCTGCGCCTCGGTCGTCACCTTCAGCGGCGCACTCCCCGAGAACCCGCCATGAAAAACCAGCATCGCCATGTACCCCGCCGCCGCCAGCAGCGGGTAGTGCACCGCGACCCCGCGCCGCTCCATCGCGACCCCGACCCGGCGCGCCAGCAGCGCCCCCGCGATCAGCCCCAGCCCCCAGTTGAGCGACCCCAGACACACCGACACCAGCGCGACCAGCCCCACCGCCGATGCCGGTCCGTTCGGTTTCCCAGCCAGCCAGTCCAGACCCCGAGACACGGGCGGGCTGCTCGCCAGCGCGTGCCCCGTCACCAGGATCAGGCACATCTGCATCGCGAACTTCAGCAGCCCCGCGCTCCACACCCCTTCCGTCCCCGCCCAGGTCCGCACCGCCGCGTCCAGCCCCATGTCCGTGCGCACCAGCACGAGCACCAGCGTGACCAAGGTCAGCAGCACCGCCAGCACGAACGGGTCCGGCGCCGTCCTCCGAAACCCCTCGCTGATCTTCAACCCCAGCGCCGCAATCACGCCATCCCCTCCAGCCGCGCAATCGCCGCCCGCATCGTCGCCTCCGTCTTACAGAACGCGAAGCGCACAAACCCCGCGCCGTCCGCCGGGTCGCTGTAGAACGCGCTCGGCGGGATCGCCGCGACACCAACGTCCCTGGTCAGATACCGGCACAGCTCCACGTCATCCCGCAGCCCAAGCCGCCCGCTCACCTTCCCGTGCGCCGCCATGATGAAGTACGACCCCTCGGGCAGGCAGACCCCGAACCCCGCCCGCGTCAGCGCCGCCCCC
>JAJDDH010000330.1 GCA_029260415.1 Phycisphaerales bacterium
GCGATGAGGCGGGCGAGAATGAGCCCGGACGCGAGGGCAAAGCCTGAGAGGAAGCCGGCGATATGGGCGAGGTACGCCACGCCGCCCTCGTCGCCGGTCGTAAAGAAGTAGACGTCCATCCCGAAGTACGCGAGTACGACAAGGAAGCCGGGGAGACCGAACGTGCCGTGCCAGCCAAACTGGCCGCCCGGGTTGCCGCCCAGCCAGTAGTAGATCCAAACCTCGTTGCGCGGATAAAACACAACGAGCATGCCCAAGAGGCCCATGATGGCGCCCGAGGCGCCCGCCGCGGGTCCGTTGGCGAGCAATGCCCAGCCGAGCCCAGCGATTGCCCCGCATGCGGCGTAGCACACCAGAAAGCGGAGGTGTCCGAGCTTGGCGTTGATCGCGTTGCCGAACACGAACAGAAAGAGCATGTTGCCCGCGAGGTGGGATACGTCGAGATGGGTGAACATCGAGCCCAGGAGGCCGTCGCTGGTGAAGTTCTCGCCCGGGCCGATCAGATTCCAGGGCCGGTGCTCGCCCTTGAGAAGGACGGTGGTACTGATGACCGAGGTCAGCGCGATCAACGCCCAGTTCGCTATGGGCCAGCGACGCATCGGGGCGTCGACACTGTACGGAAAGATCATTCGGAGTCCTTCTTGGGAAACTCGGCATGGCCCTTACGCCACTCTACACTCCGCCCATGGGCCGGCATGAGGATTCACGGGTGGCGCGGGACGCGGCGGTGGACGTCGCCAGGCGTCTGCAGGACGCGGGGCACATCGCGTACTTCGCGGGCGGGTGCGTGCGCGACGAGCTGCTCGGGCTCGAGCCCACGGACTATGACGTGGCGACCGACGCGACGCCCGAGCGGATCCGCGGCCTGTTTCATCGCACGAGCGAGGTGGGCGCCGCGTTCGGGGTGATGCTTGTCCGGGAGAATCATCAGACCATCGAGGTCGCGACCTTCCGCGAGGAGGGGGCGTACAGCGATCGGCGTCGCCCCGACGACGTGAGGTTCTCGACGCCCGAGCACGACGCCAGGCGGCGCGACTACACCGTCAACGCGCTGTTCCTCGATCCCGTCGCGGCGGACGAGGCGGTGGGGCAGAGCACGATCCACGGGCACGTCATCGATCTGGTCGGGGGCCTGGACGACCTGCGGGCCAAGCGCATCCGGGCGGTGGGGGACCCGAACGATCGCCTCGCGGAGGACCACCTGCGGGCGCTGCGGGCGGTGAGGCTTGCCGCGAAGCTCGGGTTTGAGATCGAGGCGGGGACCGCCCGGGCGATCCGCGAGCACGCGAGCGAGCTGGTGGGGGTCAGCCGTGAGCGGATCGGCGAGGAGGTGCGCCGGATGATGGGGCACGCATCCCGCGCGAAGGCGGTTGCGATGATGCAGTCGCTCGGGCTCGACGCGCCGGTGCTGGGCGAACCGGCGGGTGACCACCCGCTCGCGACGCTGGGGGCGCTTGCGCCCGGGGCCTCGCCCAGCGCGGCGCTGGGGGCGTGGGCGATCGACCGATCGGGCGCGGTGGGCGCCGCGGAGGCGGTGGGCGCGTGGCGCGTGCGGCTGATGCTCAGCAACGAGGAGAGCCGTGCGCTGCGCGACGCGTTGGACAGCCTGGCGGCGCTGCGTGCTGACTGGGGCGCCATGCCCGTTGCGGCACGCAAGCGCTTGCTCGCGACGCCCGGGTGCGACGACGCGCGGGCAATGCTGCGGGCGATCGACGCCGTAGCGTGCGACGCGATCGACCGGGACGCGAACACGCTCGCGAGTGACGGCGTGGGCATCGCGCCCGCGCCCGTGCTTACGGGCGATGAGCTTGTCGGCGCGGGGTTCAAGCCCGGGCGCGGGTTCAAGGGGCTGCTGGATCTGGTGTACGACGCGCAGCTCGAGGGGCGGGTCGCGTCGCTGGATGAGGCGATGGCGCTGGCAACGCGGGAGGCGGGGCGGTTCGGGGTGGGTCGGTGACGCGCGGGCCGGCAGGATGCGGGCCCCACCAAGAGTTTGAGCCAGCAGTCGCTGGCCCCATCAGAACTCAGGACGCGGCGGGGACGAGCTGCCTGCGGGCGATCTGGTTGTAGATCTCGCAGCGCTGCATCAGCTCGTCGTGCGAGCCCTGGTCGATGACGCGCCCGCGGTCCATCACGACGATCCGGTCGGCGCCGAGCACGGTGCTCAGGCGGTGGGCCACGACCAGCGACGTCCGCCCGCGTGCGAACTCGGCGATGGCCTGCGTGATCTTGGCCTCGCTCTCGGCGTCGATCATGCTCGTCGCCTCGTCCAGGATCAGGATCGCGGGGTCGCGGAGGATCGCCCGGGCAATGGCGATGCGCTGGCGCTGGCCCCCGGAGAGGGTCAGGCCCTGCTCGCCGCAGATCGTGTCGTAGCCCTCGGGCAGGCGTTCGATAAACGTGTCGGCGTGGGCCTGGCGTGCGGCCTCGCGGATGAGTTCTTCGCTCACGCCCGAGGCGCCGTAGGCGATGTTGTCGCGGATCGAGGCGCGGAAGAGGACGGTCTCCTGGGTGACGACGCCGATCTGTCGGCGGAGCGAGCGGACGTTGTAGTCGTTGACGTCGCGCCCGTCGATGAGCACGCTGCCGCGCTCGGGGTCGAAGAGGCGGGGGACCAGGGCGAGGAGGGTGGTCTTGCCCGAGCCGTTGGGCCCGACGACGGCGACCGTCTGCCCGCGTTCCACTCGGACGCTCACACCCGCGAGCGCCTTGGCGGTGGCGCCCGGGTAGGTGAACTCGATGTCGCGCAGCTCGATGGACTCGGCGTGCCTGGGCAGCTTGGGCAGCGACGCCCCGTGCCCGGGCTCGGGCTGGGCGGCCAGCAGCTGCGCCAGGCGGTCCGCGGCGGCGCCCGACTGCTGGATGTCGTTGACCAGCCCGGTCAGGGGCTTGAGCGACCCGCCCGCGAAGGCCAGGGCCGCGAGGGTGAGCAGGAACTCGCTCTTCTCCAGGCGACCCTCGAGGATCAGCCAGACGGCGCCCAGCGTGAGGGCGCCCACCGCGACGATGGACAGGACCTCCACCAGCGGGCCGGCGATGGCCCGGGCGGTGCGCACGCGGAGCTGCTGTCGGAGGAACTCCTTGTTGATCTTGTGGAAGCGTCCCTGCTCGTAGCGCTCCGCGGTGTGGACCTTGACCACGCGTAGGCCCTGCATCGCCTCGGTCGAGGCGTGCAGCAGGCCCGCCTGCGACTCGAGCGCGCTGCGGGCGGCGCGACGGATGCGCTTGCCCAGCTTGCGGATGACCGTCACCAGCAGCGGGGCGATGATCAGGGCCGCGAGGGTGAGCGGCCAGTTGAGGATCAGCGCCGCGATGAACGCGCCCACGCCCTTGGTGATCTGCGCGACCGCCTTGGAGAGCAGCGCGTTGAGGCCCTGGGCCAGGTGCGCCGTGTCGTTGACCACGCGGCTGACCGAGTCGCCCGAGCCCTGGGCGACGACCTGGGCCAGGGGCATGTGCACGAGCGTGCCGAACGCCTTGCGGCGCACGTTGGCGACGGTCCGGTGCACGACGGTCAGCGCGAAGTACTGATGCAGGAAGTTGGCGAACGCGCCCAGCACGGTGAGCACGCCCAGCCCGGAGAGGATGACGACGACGGCGGTGAACGGACCGGACGGGGCGCTGTCGATGAGCCAGTTGGGCACCCAGCCGCTTATGGGTGAGTCGTTGTCCAGGCGGGCGAGCAGCTCGGGCAGGCCGACCGCCTGGCCCGACTCGCCCCCGAGGACGATGTCGAGCACGGGCTTGATCGCGACGAGACCCACGCCCAGGCCCGCGGCCGAGAGCGCCGCGAAGAGCATCGCCAGCACCACCAGGCGCTTGTAGCGGAGCATGGCTTTGGCGAATGTCCAGAAGGCGTCCATGGGTGGTCCTTGCGGGTGGGCCTGGGCAATCAGAGGCGGGAGCAGGCCATCTGGTGCGCGAACTCGTACAGCTCCAGGTCGAGCCTGTTGCCATCGGTGAGCGACTCGGTGACGTCGGGATCGAGCGCCTCGATCGGTCGGCGCCCGTGGTTCACACGGAGCGATTCGTAGGGTCCGATGTCGGGCCAGCGGAGCTCGGTCGCGAGCCGCTGGATGAACTGGCTGAGGCGGTCTTGCACGCCGACGAGGGTACCCGGTCTTCGGAGATTCTCAAGAGCGGCATCGAGCATGTGCGGGGCGCTCCTGCCCCTGGGCCCGCCCGCCAGCACGCGGGTCTGGTAGTTGTCCAGGACCGACGCGGGCCCGGAGCGGGCGAACTCGCCCAGGCTCATGCCCGAGACGCTCGCGTGCAGGTAGTGTCGGGGCTCGCCCGAGATGTACTCGTAGAGCGAGACAAGGCGCTCGACCGGGTGTCGGAGGACGACGAGGTACCGGCAGGGGTGGGGGATGGCGTCGTGGACGCCGAATGGCATGTGCCCCGCGAAGACCCTCGCGGCGTGGAGCCTCGGGCCCAGGCCCGCCAGGGCGTCGCGCTGCTCGTCCCAGCTCGCGTTCTTCATGTACTGAACGCCGCCCGGGTAGGCGCGTTCGAGGACGTTGATGAGCGTGGTGCCGCCGGTCTTGGGCACGTGCAGGAACAGCAGCCGATCGAAGTCGTCAGGGGCGGTTTGTGTCGTGCTGGATGGGTTCATGCGGCTTTGGGCGGGTGTGGAAAGTGTACGCCCGCCTCGGTCCGGGTTCCGACGGGGCGCGTACGCTTGGGGCCATGGGCGATGGGTGCGATATCTCGGCGCGGCGGACCCCTCCCGACGCGGACCGGACGACCCCCACGATCAGCGTGATCACCCCGAGCCTGAACCAGGGTGAATACCTCGGGCAGTGCGCCCGGTCCGTGCTCAGCCAGGGCTACCCGGGCCTGGAGTACCTCGTGCTCGACGGGGGCTCGACGGACGACTCGGTCCGCGTGCTGCGCTCGCTGGGCGACGGCTTCCGCTGGCGTTCCGAGCCCGACGGCGGACAGGCCGCGGCGATCAACCGGGGCATCCGCGAGACCCGGGGCGACTACGTTCTCTGGCTCAACTCGGACGACTTCCTCCGCCCGGGCGCGCTCCGCGCACTCGCGGCGTGCGCGATGGACAACCCCAGCGCCGACATGATCTACGCCCGGGCGGACATGGTGGACGCGCAGGGCGAGCGGATCCGGGCGTACCCGACGTTCGCGCTCAAGCGCTCGGACCTGCGGCGCAAGTGCTACATCTGCCAGCCCAGCGTGCTGATCAGGCGGAGCGCCCTCGGGCGCGTGGGCCTGCTGAGCGAGGCGCTGGACCTGTGCTTTGACTACGAGCTGTGGCTGCGGATCGGGCGCGAGGGGGAGCTGGCGTTCTGTGACCAGGTGGTGGCCGCGAGCAGGCATTATGCGCAGACCAAGACCGCCAGCCGGCGCCTGCGCGGGCTGGTCGAGGCGGGGTACCTGATGCGTGCGCACTTCGGGGTCGCCTCGCCCCGCTGGAGCGCCAAGTGGGTGGCCCACCGCTGGTCGCTGGACCGGTCGCGCTTCTGGGCGCCGGTCGTCGGGTGGGCCTCGGCGCTGCGGTGCGCCAAGCGCTACCGCGACCGGTTCGACGCCCGACGGGCGCCCAGCGCCCGAGGGCGGCGCCTGCTCGCGGCGCTCGAGCGCCCGCCGGTGCTTAGCGCCTCGCTCGGGATCACGCCCGCGCCCGAGCCCAAGGCGGGTGTCGCGCCGACTCCGGGCGGTGAGCGCACGGGGGCGGCCGCGTCATGACGGGGGCGCTGCTCAAGTACCGGTCGTTCATCTGGCGGCGGGCGCTGCTGGACCTGCGGCTGAAGTACGCCGCGGCGGACCTGGGCGTGCTGTGGAACATCCTGCAGCCGGTCATGCTGGTGCTGATCTACACGTTCGTGTTCACGTTCATCCTGCGCCGGGGCGAGCTGGACGACGGCACGCCCTACTGGCTGTTCCTGTGCTCCGGGCTGCTGCCCTGGGTCGCGTTCAGCGAGTGCGTGATGACGGGGGCCAACGGGTTCCAGCAGGCGGCGCCCTACCTGCGCCGTCTGGCGGTGCCCGAGGAGGTCTTCATCGCCGAGCGGGCGGTGTCGGCGACGATCGGGCTGTGCGTGAGCTTCGTGGTGCTCGTGGTCATCGCGCTGGTGACCGGGTACGCGCCGACGTGGCACTGGGCGCTGCTGCCTGTCGTGCTGGTGCTGCTCCAGGCGTTCGGGTTCGGGATCGGGCTGACGCTGGGGACGCTGTGCGTCTTCTTCCGCGACGTGCCCCACGCGCTGCCGCTGCTGCTGCGGGTGGGGATGTGGACGGCGCCCGTGCTCTACCCGATGTCGTTCCTCCCCGAGTCGGTGCACGGGTACATGATGCTGCACCCGGTGACACCGTTCATGAACATCATCCGTGACCTGTTCATCGACGGCGCGCTCCCCGCGTGGTGGGCGTGGGGGCTGTGCGCCCTGTGGGTGCTGGTGAGCGTGACGATCGGCTCGCTCGTGCTGCGGGCGCTGCGCAACGAGATCAGGGACGTGCTATGAGTGACCCGGCGCCCGCGATCCGCGCGGTGGATCTCTCCAAGACCTTCAAGGTCTACCGCAAGCCCTCCGGGCGCCTGATCGAGTGGCTCACGCTCGGGCGTGTGCGCCGGCACCAGGCCTTCGAGGCGGTCCGGGGCATGAGCCTCGAGGTCCGCAAGGGCGAGTGCCTGGGCGTCATCGGCGGCAACGGCTGCGGCAAGAGCACCCTGCTCAAGATCCTCTCGGGCGTGCTCAGCCCCACGGGCGGCACGTTCGAGGTCCGCGGGCGCGTCTTCGCGCTCATCGAGCTGGGCACCGGGTTCAACCCGCACCTGACGGGCTCACAGAACATCGACCTGGCGTCGGGCCTGCTCGGGCTCGACCCGGCGTACGTCCGCGCCCGCAGGGACGAGATCATCGAGTTTGCCGAGCTTGAGCAGTTTATTGACCGCCCCATGCGGACCTACTCCTCGGGCATGAAGGCTCGCCTGTCGTTCTCGCTGTACGCGTTCATGGAGCCCGACGTGCTGATGATCGACGAGGCGTTCAGCGTGGGCGACGCGGCCTTCCGCGAGAAGAGCTACGCCCTGCTCGAGCGGATGATCAGCGACGAGGACCGCACGGTGCTCTTCGTCTCGCACTCGATCGGCGCGATCAAGCGGCTGGCGCAGCGCGTGGTCTGGATCGACAGCGGGGAGATCCGCCAGATCGGCGACCCGGTCGAGGTGACCGGCGCGTACCTGGAGAGCGTGGGGCGGCGCAAGGGGGCGCGCCGGGCGTCGTTCGCGCCCGAGGCGCCCGTCCCCGGGCCCGAGGCTTGCTTCTTTCTCGCGTCGGGCGACGACGAGCCCCTCCGCCTGGCGTGGGCTGAGTCGCAGCCCGGGCAGGGGGTGCTGCGGGCGCCCGCGTACGAGCCGCTGCTGCTGGGCGCGGTGGTCCGCAAGACGTTCGAGGGCCCGGCGCACGCGTGGATCGAGGTGACCGACGAGTCGGGCGCGCTCGCAGCGCAGGCGGACACGCAGCGCCTGGGCGGCGAGCCGCTGGAGCACGAGCGGGGCGCCGAGCTGGTGATCCGCTGGCCCTGGCGCCAGCTCGGGATCGGGCCAGGTCGCTACCGGGTGCGCCTCGGGCTGCGCCCGGCGGGGTCCGATAGCCGCGACGGGGCGTCGTGGGACGCGGGGTCGTTCGAGGTGGTCGGTTCGAGGCGTGTGGACTCCACCTACCATGTGATCCTGGCGCCGCGGGTCCACGAGCGAGTACATGGTCGGTGAGTCTGGCGAAAACCTGGTGTTCGTCCTGGGTCTGCCCCGCTCGGGCACGACGCTGCTGTGCGCGCTGCTGGCGGGGCACGAGCGGGTCCTGTGCCCGCCCGAGCCCTGGGTCATGCTGGCGCTCGAGTCGCTGGGCTCGACCAACCCCAGCCACCCCGCCGACGCGCAGGTGATCGGGCGGGCCTTCCGCGACTTCACCGACGGCGGCCCGCCCACCGCGGCGCTGCGACGCTTCGCGGCGGACCTGTACAACCAGCGCCTCAAGGGCACGGGCAAGAGCGTGCTGGTGGACAAAACGCCCCGGTACTACCACATCCTCCCGTTCGTCGATCGCCTGTTCCCCAAGGCCCGGTACCTCTGGCTCCAGCGCGACCCGTTCGACGTGGCTGCGTCGTACCAGAACACGTGGGGCATCGACCTGGCGGCCAAGGCCCACTCCGACCCGGGGGACCCCGCGTCGCTGGACCTGCTCGTGGGGCTGCCCACGCTCGAGGCGTTCAGCGAGTCGCACCCGGACCGGGTGCACGCGCTGCGGTACGAGGATTTGGTCGAGAACGCCGACGCGACGCTGGCCAAGGCCTTCCGCTTCCTCGGGCTCGAGCCCGCGCCGGCGCTCAAGGCGCCCGCGGACACGCTCTTCGAGCTCAAGGACACGCCCGTGGGCGACAAGAAGATCCTGCAGACCACCGGCGTGCACACCGCCAGCGTGGGCTCGGGGCTCGCCTCGCTCTCGGGCGCGCAGCTGGAGTCGATCTACGGCGCCGTGGGCCCGCGGACGCTGCGGAAGATGGGCTACAGCGCCAGCGTCGACGCGTTGACCGAGCGGGGCATCGACCCGCCCGGGGAAGGCTCGACCGAGTCGCGGCGCGACGGGGCGACCGAACAGCTCCGGGAGCGATGGTCCCGGGTGGACAGCGGATCGGACATCGGCGCGGACCTGCCGCCCTCGCTGCGGTACCACCTCGACGAGGCCGAGCGTCGCTTCGAGGGCATGCGCGGGCACGCCCAGGCGCTCGAGTCCGAGCGAGACACCTGGATCCAGCGCCACGACGAGCAGAAGGACGAGGCCGAGCGGGAGCGCCGGGCGCACTACGAGCTGCTGGGCGCCCACGAGACGCTCAGGCTCGAGCTCGCGCAGACCGAGTCGAAGTTCCAGCAGCACAAGGACCGGGGCCCGCGCCTGCTGGCCAAGGAGCTCGCCCGCAAGGTGATCGACGCGGGGATCGCCCGTGTCGCCCGCGCCAGGCGGGGTGGGCCGCTGCCGGGCATCACGCTCGTCACGCCCTGCTACAACGCGCAGGACACGATCCGCGAGACGATCGAGAGCGTGCTGAGCCAGGGCTACCCGGAGCTGCAGTACATCGTCGTGGACGGCGCCTCGACCGACGGCACGATGGACATCGTCCGCGAGTACGAGGCGGAGCTGGACCGGATCATCTCCGAGCCCGACAACGGGATGTACGACGCGATCGGCAAGGGGTTTGCCCGCAACACCACGGGCGAGGTGTTCATGTACCTCAACGCCGACGACGTGCTCGAGCCCAACGCGCTGCTGCGCGTGGGCGAGCACTTCCGCGACCACCCAAAGTCGCACGTGTGCTACCGGGAGGACACGATCACGATCGGCCCCTGGCGGTTCCCCAACGCCGCCCAGCCGGCGCGGGTGGACATGTTCAGCCTGCTGCGCGGGCACATCCTGTTTCAGGACGGCGTGGCCTTCCGCCAGAACGCCTACCGCCAGATCGGCGGCATCGACCGCTCCATGCGACTCGCGGGCGACTACGACCTGTGGCTGCGACTCTCTCGCCATTTCAAGTTTGATCGCGCCCCCGGGCACGTCTCCAGCTTCCGGATCCGCCCCGGGCAGCTCTCCAACGACATGGACGCGTACGGCAAGGAGCAGCGCGAGGCCCGCGCCCGCTTCCGCCAGCGCATGCGCCCCATCGGCTGGGTCCGGCGGATCCCCGGTCGGGCGACGACTCGCCTGGTCAACGCGTGGTGCTCGGTCTTCGCGCGCAAGCCCTTCTTCTACCCGGTGTGTTTCGCGGGCCCGCCCGCGCCGGGCGAGGGCGCAGACCCGTCGTCGCCCGCGCCCGTGTGCCCGATCACGGGGCGCCCGATGGACCGCCTGCTGTTCACCTCGCGCGATACACGCTTCGAGTGCCCGCTGATCAGCAGCGTGTACTACAACGATCAGAGCAAGGTCGCGGTCACGTGGCCCAGGCTTGAGGGCGAGCAGCTCAACGAGCTGTACGAGACGTACTACTCGGGCACGCCCGGGGAGCCGATCCACCCGCCCGCGAACCTGATCAGCCCGTACCGGGGCTGGTACGACAAACGCTGGGTTCTGGGGCGCGTCGTGCGGAAGCTGGAGCTGCCCTTCCGCGTGCAGCAGGTGATCAACCACCGAGCCGAGACGGGCACGTGGGGGCAGATCACCTGGCGCGACCTCAAGGGCGCGCTGGGCGGGCGCGTGCGGGCCGATGACAGCAACGTGCGGTTCCTCGACGCGGGCTGCTTCGAGGGCGAGGTGCTCGACGAGCTGCGCGAGCGGACAAGCTGGAGGCTCACCGGGCTCGAGCCCAACGCCCTGGCCGCGGAGAAGGCCAACGCCAAGGGGCACACGGTCTACAACGCGTTCGTCGAGGACGCGGGGGCGGTGATCCCCGAGAGCGAGCGGTTCGACGTGATCTTCCTGGGGCAGGTGATCGAGCACGTGAACGACCCGGCGATGGTCGTCCGCCGCCTATCGCAGCTGCTGCGCCCGGGCGGGCTGCTGGTGCTCTCGACGCCCAACCTGGACAGCGCCCAGGCGAAGATGTTCGGACCGACCTGGTCGCACTGGCACGTGCCGTACCACCGGGTGCTGTTCGGGATCGACTCGATGAAGGAGCTCGGGCGGGTGTGCGCGCTCAAGCCGCTCAAGGTTCGGACACACTCCAACTCGTTCTGGAGCGGGTACTCGGTGAAGGTCAACGAGCTGGGCGTGGCGGGCTCGGCGCCGCACACCTGGCACCCGGACCCCAAGACCATGCGCACCGCCCGGAGCATCTCGGCCTGGAGCCGCCTGCTCTGGAACTGGCGGGGCAAAGGCGACTACCTCTTCGCGGTGTACAAGAAAGCATGAGCGTCAAGCCGACCATCTCGATCGTGACGCCCTCGTACAACCAGGCGCAGTACGTCGGGCGGACTGTGCGCTCCGTCCTGCTCCAGCGGTACCCGAACCTGGAGTACGTCGTCATGGACGGCGGCTCGGACGACGGGTCGCAGGACGTGCTCGAGGCCTACCGCGACCGGTTCACGCACTACGAATCAGCCCCCGACGGCGGGCAGTCTGACGCCGTGAAGCGCGGGTTTGAGCACACCTCGGGCGAGATCATGGCCTGGCTCAACTCCGACGACGTGCTCGCGCCCGGCGCGCTGGACTTCGTCGCGGACTACTTCGCCAAAAACCCGGGCGTGGACGCGATCTACTCCAACCGCGTGATCATCGACGACGCGGACAAGGTCATCGGGCACTGGGTCCTGGGCGAGCACAACGACTGGCTCATGAGCCACTGGGACCTGATCCCGCAGGAGACCTGCTTCTGGCGGCGGAGCCTGTACGAGAAGTCGGGCCCCGTGGACGACAGCTTCCGCTTCGCGCTCGACTACGACCTGTTCTCAAGGTTCATGGAGCACGGGCGCATGGAGCGGGTGGACCGCTTCCTGGGCGCGTTCCGGATGCACGACGTGTCCAAGACCATGCAGCAGCTCGAGACCATCGGCATGCGCGAGATCATCCGCGTTCATCACGCGCGCGAGCTGAAGTTCGGGCGATGGGCGCGGGTGCGCGGACCAGTCTTCACGAAGATGGCGCAGCTGCGGGCCGCGTGGCACGTGCGCCGGGGGACGGTCAAGCCCGGCTGCCTGCCCGGGCTGGGGTGGGACTACGACGATCTGTGGGGCGGGCTGATGCGTGAGGGGGCGCTGCCGCCAAGGGCGTCGGCGCAGATCGAGGCCAAGCCCGAGACCGAGCGCGAGCCGATCGCAGAAGTGGGGGCGTAGATGCAGCGTGAGGGCATCGACCACGAGAACGCGGAGATGGGGGACATCCTCTGCGATTTCTGCCACAAGCCCTGGACGACCGAGCGCCACATGGTCGAGGGGCACCGCGGCGCGTGCGTCTGCGGCGACTGCCTGACGGTCGCGTACGCGGAGCTCGTGCTGCACAAGGTCGGCTCGCCCGCGTCGCCCGAGGAGAAGTGCATTCTCTGCCGCGAGGAGCGCGACGACCCGCACTGGCGCTCGCCCGTGTTCGAGGAGGCGCTGGCGTGCCGGCGCTGCATCAAGCAGGCCGCGGGCGTGCTGCACAAGGACCGGGACATCGGGTGGACGAAGCCGACGACGAGCGAAGCTCCGGACTCATAATCTGGCGTTTGCTGCCCCGCACTGCTGTGCGGGGCTAGATCGCTCGCAGCATGTGGAGTGTCGAGGGGATCAGCTCGCCCGCGTGCCGCGATGCGAACCCGGAGGCCTCCTCGATCGCCACCCA
>JAJDDH010000331.1 GCA_029260415.1 Phycisphaerales bacterium
GATCGGTTGGCGCGCCTGGCGGAGCATCGCGGATCGCGCCGGATCGACCCTGCTGCTGGCCTTGGTGTTGGTCTCGGACCAGAGCCCGATGTTCACGTCGATCTTCTCGACCACGTCCATCCGCAGCGGGTCGGTGAACCCGACCTGGGTGTCGGTCCCGTGCTCGAGCAGCAACTCGTCGAGCGAGTGGGCGGTCGGGCGCCAGAAGGGGTTGCCCCCGGCCCTGAGGACCGCCTCGAACACCGCCTCGACGGCGGGCATCGCGACCGGGTCCCCGGTGATGCACACCAGGTCGCCAGGCTTGACCGAGGTCGAGTAGCGAACGAGCACGTCGGCGAGCTTGTCGAGTCGTTGGTCCCGCATGGGGGGTCTCCGGGCTGATCGAGGGTTCCGACGAAGCGTACAGCCCCGGGCGGGTGGACGGCTCTAGACTTGCCCCCCGGCTGCGTGTGGCGGCCACCACCTTATCCGCTGATTGCGCCGCGGCGCAGACGGGAGTCCCCATGCGTGCCCTGGATCGAGTCGTGCTTCTTCTGCTGGGTGTCGGTGTGCTGGCGCTGGTGCTGGGCCTGCGTGCCGTGCCGGCCCAGGACTCGGGCCAGCGTCTGGCCAGCGCCGACGTGCTTTCGCTCGTTGAGGAGATGCTCAGGCTGGACGAGTACGCCGAGCCGCGGATCGCGCTGGAGACCGACCTGGTCGGGCAGATGAGCGGGATGCAGACGCAGCTGCAGACCATGTCGCAGCAGCTGCAGACCATGCAGCCGGGCGATCCGATGGGCCAGCAGATCTATTCCAACCTCCAGGCCAAGCAGGCGGAGCTGCAGCAGTTCAACCAGTCCGCGCTCGAGAGCTTCCAGAACCTGAGCGCCGACCAGGCGAAGGCGGCATACGCCCGGGTGCGTTCGGCGACGAGCGTCGTCGCGGATCGCGAGGGCTTCTCGCACGTCATCGCGAGCCGCATTGGGGCGGATATCGGCGAGGCCCCGACGCTGACGGCGGTCACGCAGGAGATCCTGGCCCGCCCGATGGCGGTGGGCATGGACCGCCATGACCTGACGGGGATGATCCGCGCCGAGCTGGAGCTGCCCGAGCCTGGCGCGGACGCTGGCGACGCGGTCGAAGAGGCGGCGCCCGACGCGGTCGATGCCGCGGAGCAGGCGACCGATCAGCCGGCGCCGTGATCACACAGTCGCGTGTTGATCGCGCGGGCGAGTTCGTCCTTGACCCGGTCCATGCTCGGCGCGTCGTCTCCCATGAGGCGCTGCAGGCTGGTGACGGTGCGCCCGTGGAGCCCGCAGGGGACGATCAGGTCGAAGTGTGACAGGTCCGGTCGGACGTTGATCGCCAGGCCGTGCATGGTGACCCAGCGCCGGACGCGGACGCCGATGGCGCAGATCTTGGCGGGTATCCCGTCATGCACGACCCAGACGCCCGTGGCCTCGGGGTCGCGCTCGCCCCGGACCCCGAAGGCGCCCAGGGTGTCGATGACGCTGGCCTCGAGCAGGCGGACGTGGTCGTGGATGCCAAGGCCCAGCCGCTTGAGGTCGAGGATGGGGTAGGCGACGAGCTGGCCCGGGCCGTGGTAGGTGACGTCCCCGCCCCGGTTGGTGTGGGCCAGGGCGACACCGCGCTGGGCCAGGAGCTCTTCGGAGGCCAGCACGTGCCCGGCGGCCGCGGGGCGGCGCGTGAGCGTGATAACCGGGTCGTGCTCGACCAGGAGCAGCTCGCCCGGGAGCGAGCCCGGCTCGTCGCGCCGGGCCAGGACCGCCTCGTTGAGCGCGGCCTGGCGCTCGTAGGCCCGGGCGTAGTCCAGACGCCCCAGGTCGGTCACGCTGATGATCGGATCGTCCACGGGGCGCACTGTACGCCCCCTACGATTCCGGCATGACCCTGACCACGACCGGGATCCATCCCACCGCAATCGTTTCGGATGATGTCGAGCTCGGCAGCGACGTCCAGATCGGCGCGTACAGCGTGCTCAAGGGCCCGCTTCGCCTGGGCGAAGGCGTTCGCATCCACGAGCATGTGTGCATCACGGGGCCAGGGGAGATCGGCGCGGGGACGGCGGTATTCCCGTTCGCCTCGCTCGGCGCCGCGGCGCAGGACCGGAAGCTCGATCCGGACATGGTGTCGGGCGGGTTCGTGATCGGGGAGCAGGGGATCATCCGCGAGTACGCGAGCGTGCACGCCGCGACCAAGCCCGACGTGCCCACGACCATCGGCGACCGGATCTTCATGATGTGCGCCCGCCACGTCGGGCACGACGCGTGGGTTGGCAACGACGTGGTGCTGGTCAACGGGGCGTTGCTGGCGGGGCACACGATCGTGTTCGATCAGGCAAACCTGTCGGGCAACACGGCGCTGCACCAGTACTGCCGCATCGGGCGCCTGGCGATGATCTCGGGGGTGGTGTTCTCGATGGACGTGATGCCGTTCTGCATCGCGACGCTGCGCAACCGGGTCTCGAGCGTGAACCTGGTGGGCATGCGCCGGTCGGGGATGCCGCGCGAGGAGATCCAGGCGGTGCGGGAGGCGTACCGGGACCTGCTCCGCGCGGGGCTGACGCGTCAGGATCTGATCGCCGAGCTGCGCAAGCGCGGCGAGGGGCGGTTCCCGGCGCTGATCGAGATGGCGGAGTTTGCC
>JAJDDH010000332.1 GCA_029260415.1 Phycisphaerales bacterium
GGGTGTCCGCCCGTGCGTGCCCGCGTTCACCGCCCTGACGGCCAAGCGTGTGGCGCAGATCAAGGGCGTGCCCTTCCGTGAGCTGCACGAGGCGATCAACGCCAACGCCGAGCGGTTCTTCGGCATCACCATCCCCGACGCCCCCAGCCCCGCGTGAGCACCGCTTGAACCCAACACTCAGCCAACCCACCCTCAGCGCCCCGCCCCCGACGCCCGACCTGGGCGGCTGGCTGCACGATCTCTCGCCCTACCTCGTGCGCGTGTCGGGGGACTTCGGCATCCGCTGGTACGGCGTGTCGTACATCGCGGGCTTCATCATCGGGTACTACCTCCTGCGCGCTCTCGCCAAGCGCCGGTTCACGCCCATCCCGCCCGAGCGGGCGATCGACGCGGTCCTGATCCTGGTGTTGGGTGTGATCGTGGGCGGGCGCCTGGGGTACGTGCTGCTGTACCAGCCCGGGCTGCTGACGGAGTTCACGTCGTCGGCGCCGTGGTGGGGGCTGCTGGCGATCAACAACGGGGGCATGGCGTCGCACGGCGCGATCGTGGGGCTGATCCTTGCGTCGTGGCGCATCAGCCGCGGGTTCAAGGACGTGGAGGGCACAATCGAGGGGCGCTGCCCGCCCATGCACGTGATGGACCTGCTGCCCATGCTCGGGATGGTGGGCTACGCGCTGGGTCGCCTGGCGAACTTCGTCAACGGCGAGCTGCTCGGGCGCATCGTCAGCGCCCCGGGCGAGCACGCGCCGTGGTGGGCGGTGCGTTTCCCGCAGGAGGTGCTCACGGACCACGCCCCGGAGCTGACGGGGGTCCAGCGGGCAAAGCTCGATCTGCTCATCGCGGATCATGCGCTGCCGGGCGACAGTGAGGGACAGGCGTACGAGCGGGTGATCGAGTCGGTCATCTCGGGCGCGACGGGCGTGCGCGAGCGCCTCGAGCCCTTGCTCGCGGCGCGCCACCCGTCGCAGCTGTACCAGTCGCTCGAAGGCCTGATCGTGCTGGCGCTGGTCTGGATCGTCGCCGCGAAGGCCCGCAAGCCGGGCGTGATCGGGTGCACGTTCCTGATCTCCTACGGCGTCCTCCGCATCGCCACGGAGTTCTGGCGCCTGCCCGATGATCACCTGAAGCACCAGCTGATCATGGGGTTCAGCCGCGGGCAGTGGCTCAGCGCCGTGATGGCGCTCGCGGGCGTGGTGATCCTGGTCTGGATCATGCGATCCGACGCGACGGCCATGGGTGGGTGGCGGAAGCGAGCGAGCGAGCCCGCTCAGGACGACTGATCGTCCTTGCCCCGTCCGAGGCGCGACACGCCCAGCGTGGCGCCGAAGCCGAGCACGACGAGGCCTACGCTGCCCGCGATCTGCCCGGCGCTGGGGGTGAAGCGCTGCTCGGGCCAGTCCTTGGGGTCGATGTCGTCGAGCGTGTCTTCGGTGACGATCTCGCCGCGGATCTCGTCGCCGATCTGGGGTTGGACGCCCTGCTTAAAGGGGTACAGGCCCAGCGGCGCCGCGAGCAGCAGGCCCAGCAGCACGCCCAGCGTGGCTTTCTCCCAGCGGTGCAGAACGACGCGGAGGATGTTGCTCACCGCGACGACGCCCACGACCACGCCGATGCCCACGGGGACGAGCACGCCCAGCTGCTCGATCGCGCCCGAGGTGTCGCCCGAGGTGAGCGCGTCCTTGAAGGCGCGGATGGACTCGATGATGGGGCGGTACTGGCCCAGGAGCAGCAGGAGGTAGGCGCCGCTGACGCCGGGCAGGATCATCGCGCTGGCGCCCGCGGCGCCCGCGAGCAGGAGCATCGCCCAGCCCGAGCCCGCGCTCGCGGATGCGTCCGACGAGCCCTGGAGCAGGACGAGCCCGATCATCGCCAGGGCGCCGATCGCGACGCCGATCCAGGCGCTGGCGCGGAAGGGGCGGATCATGCGCACGAGCACGGGGGCCCCGCCTAGCGTGAGCCCGATGAACAGGGCGTACATCCCCCAGCGGTAGTGCTCGAGTGCCGCGCTGATGAGCGAAGAGAGCCCGACGATCGCGACGAGCGCCGAGCCCACGACGATCGCGAGCAGGGCGAGGGTGGGGACGGTCCAGCGGAAGCGGGTGACGTCGCTGATGGCATCGATGAAGCGGGTGTAGACGCCCGTCGCGACGAGCATGGTGCCGCCCGAGATGCCCGGGACGAGGTTGGCCAGGCCCATGAGGGCGCCGCCCAGGGCCGCGCGGGCGCCCAGGCCGGCGTTGAAGGGGTGTTTGGCGTGCGATTCGGGGCTCTGTGGGCTCGTCACGTCAACTCCGCGGTCAGTTCTCGGGGCGGGCCCACAGAAACTCTATGATCCGGTCATACATCGGCCATCCGATTCGCCGACGATAGACCATGCGGAGACCCACCCGAAGCCAGTCATGAACTTCACGAGCCCGAGCCAATCCCTGTTCCTGCGACGCGTGCTGGGCCCGCTGGCGGTTCTGCTGGCGATGCCCGGGTGCATGGTGGTGCAGTCTGGCTCGCTGGGCAGCGCCATGGTGTCCGGGGGCGGCGCCCGGGCGGACGACGAGACGGGCGAGAGCCTGGATCTGGACGCGATCAACGAGGCCTGGCCCGAGCGGTGGGGGCGCCGGGGCGAGCGGATCAAGGGCGTGATCGAGGCGGTCGAGGGGCCGCTGGAGGACTGGGTCGGGGTCCGCCTGGGCGAGCACCACCAACTGCGGGCGGCCGAGGAGGAGCGGGTCGCGATGGCGCGCCTGGCCTCGGGCGAGCCCGACGCGGGCCTGTACCGCTACCGGGCGGAGGGCCCGGGCTCGTACGTGTTCGTCCGCAGGTTCCAGGACCCGGGCGACCCGCGCTCGCCCGAAGCCATCGAGCGGCGCAAGGACAACCCCGACGAGCCCGCGGCGATGTTCCGCTTCGTCTCCGGACAGCGCACGGGCGAGCAGGGAGGCGTGCCCCACATCGAGATCCAGCGGACGTGGTTTGCGCTGTACGACCCTGCGCCGGGCGCTCAGGCCAAGGGCACGATGGTGCTCCTGCCAGGCATGTTCGGGACGCCCGACGCGATCATCCATTCGACCATCCGCCGGTTCCGCGGCAGCGGGTGGGCGGTCGTCCGCATGCTCTCGCACCCCGGGCGGTTCACGCAGCGGGCGACATTCGAGGTGGACCCGTCCAACCTGGACGCGGCGGGCGCGAGCATCGCGCGGGTGTTCAACCAGCGGACGGCGGAGGTCGCCTACAGCGTGGAGGCGGCGGTCGAGTACGCGCACACGCTGCGGCCCGGGCTCGAGAGCAAGCGCCACGTGCTGCTGGGGATGAGCGGCGGGGCGATGGCCCTGCCCACGGTCTACGCCCGGAACCCGGGGCTGTACGACGCGGCGATCCTGATCGCGGGCGGCGCCAACTTCCTGCGCATCAACATGGACAGCAACTACGCGAGCTGGATCGACTCGGTCGAGCTGGACTGGACCGAGGGGAACGCGCCCCGGGCGGACGTCGAGGGGCTGATCGAGTCGTACCTGGCCCACGCGGGCCTTGACGCGGAGAGCACGGCGCCCCTGCTCGAGTCCAAGCCCGTGCTCATGCTGCACGCGGCGCGGGACAAGGCGGTCCCGGCGCGGACAGGAGAGCGCTTGTGGACGCTGATGGGCGAGCCCGAGCGGTGGATCTTCCCCGTC
>JAJDDH010000333.1 GCA_029260415.1 Phycisphaerales bacterium
CCGAGGAGGCCGGGGTGACGGGCTCGGGCGAGGCGGACCTGCGGGCGGACACGATCGTCAAGCTCTTCGAGGGGCGTGAGGTGTACGCGCGGGTGCTGGAAGACGCGAGCGCGATGCTCGCTGAGTCGAACCGGATGGCGGCAGCGGAGCCTTCGCTTGAGGTCCCCGAGGGCGAGCCGGCGTTCACGCTCGTGACGCTCGACGCGCAGTTCGTCTCCGATGGTCAGGCGATCGGCAGCGCCCCGCAGGATTCCGCCTGGGACCCCGGGTTCACCGGTGGTGAGGGCGGCAGGTACGGTGACATGCGCGGCGGGAACCCGCGCGGGACGGTCGATCGTCCCGCGGCAACCGCGAGCACGCCCAAGGACGACCCGCTGGGCGAGATCAAGGACAAGCGCCGGATCTTGGTGCAGATGGAGTTCGAGACGGGTTCGTCGTCGAACTACATCATCGATGACACGGTGCTGGTCTGGCTCAAGAAGCATCTGGGCGAGCGGGAGGGTGTGCCGTACACGATCGTGATCGGGGACAAGCCCTGGGTGAAGGGCGCAACGATTGGTGCGGCGTCCGGCGCGGGAGCCGGTCGTCCGGGCGCGGCGCAGCGTCCCCGCGCGACGGCCCGCCCGCGTCCTGGCGGCGGCATCGGGATGATCGGCGGCGAGGACCCGGGGCAGGGACGACCGGTTGGCGGGGGCACGACGGGGTCCGGGCGGGCGCCCGATCTCGGGCAGCTGGCGCCGATCGAGGCGCCTGCGGAGAAGGAGAACGCGGTCGAGCGGCAGCGGTACGTCGTGAGCTGGTACGCGGTGCTCGATCCGATGGATCAGACGCAGGAGGACGACTCGTGAAGGGTGTAATCGCGTGGTTGAAATCCCGCCTGCTGATCGTGATCTGCTGTGTGCTGATCCTGGTGTTCCTGCCGGCGGGGTACGTCGTCAGCGGGATGCTGAACACGAATATCCAGAAGCAGGCCGAGGACAGCTTTAAGACCGAGCAGCGGAAGCTGCGGGCCAGGGCGAGCGTGGAGTACGGGCTGCCCGCGATCTTCGAGGGCGAGGAATCGATCTCGGATCCGCGCCCGCCCAACGCCAAGGTGACGGCGTTCTACGAGCAGTCGCGAGACGAGCGCACGCGTCAGGTGGGCGAGGTCGTCAAGCTGGCGAGCGAGTTCAATCGCAAGGGGCGTCAGCCGCTGGTCGAGGGGCTGCTCCCGAAGCCAGCGGACGAGCGAGACCGGCGTTTGGCCGAGCAGATGGCGAGGATGATCTCGGGACGAGAGGCGGGGGATGGGCAGCTGCCGTTGATGCGTCAGATGCTCAGCTCGATCAACGCGGGCGGCGCGATCGCAGACACGGCGTTGGCCGAGAGCCTGTACGACTTCCAGCAGCAGCAGGAGCAGAAGCTCCGGGACGAGTCGTCCACCGGGCGCCTCACGCCCGAGCAGCAGGACGCGCTGGACGCGGAGCTGCGCAAGCGCCGGCTCAGCGCGTACGCGTCGCGGGCCGCGGATCTCTCGGTGTACGCGACGCCCGCGGTCTTCGAGGTGCAGCTCCCGGGCGGGCAGGGGTTCGGGCCGCTCGAGCCCGATCCGCGCACGCGCGGGTACACGGAGGACGACGCGTTCGCGTGGCAGTTCGATCTCTGGGTGTTCGAGGACCTCGTCGCGGCGATCCAGAGCGCGAACAGCGGGGGCGTTGACGTGCGCGACTCGGTGGTCAAGCGAGTCGAGTCCGTCCGTCTGTTCGGCTTCCAGCCCAACGCGCAGGACGGGACGATCTACGGCGCCCGGACGACGCACACCGGACGCGCCACGGCGAAGGCCAACCAGGTGTACGACGTGCGCCAGGGGCGGATGACCACGGTGATGTCGGCCGCGAACATGACGCGGTTCATCGACGCGCTGGGCGACACCAACTTCATCAGCGTGACGAGCGTTCGGCTGACGAAGGTTGATCCGTGGGCGGACCTGCAGGAGGGGTACTACTACGGATCGGAGGCGGTGGTCCGGGTCGAGATGGACCTGGAGTGCGTGTACCTCCGTGACTGGATTGTTCCGTACATGCCCGAGTCTGTGCGGACGGCCCTGGGCGTTGTGGTTCCTGGCAGCGACGACGAGAGTGACGGCTGAGACCAAGTTTTCTCGCAGAGGACGACCCGATGAAGCTCAAGGGCATCAACCCGATTGAAAAGAACGTTGAGAAGATCGTGCTGGGCGTGGTCTTCGTGGCGCTGCTGGGCGCGTTGGCGATGCAGTTCCTGGTGCAGCCCAACACGGTGCCCGTGGGCGGGTCGCGATCGATCCCTCCGCAGGACATCTACGTTGAGCTCGCCAGCGAGGCGGAGACGCTCCGGGGCAAGATCGAGGACCAGGACCCGTCGCTCCCGAACGTGCCCGAGACGGACCTGCAGCAGCGGTTCGCGGCGGGCAGGAGCGATCGCCCGTCGGGCGGCGCGCAGCTCGAGCAGGTGCTGGCGACGCCCGTCGATGTCATGGCGAACGTCGAGATCGACGCGGCGGGGCCCGACACGCTGGACGGGCCGGTGATGGCGCCGCGCGTGCCGGCGCCGACGAGCGTCGTGGCGCACACGCAGTGGGGGACGATCGATCCGTTCTCGCTGGTTGAGCACACCGAGCTGATCCCGCATGTGCCAGGGGCGCAGCCGTACGACCTGGTGAGTGTGTCGGTCGAGGGCGTGTTCTCGGGGACCCGCCTGAGCGAGATGCTCGCGTCGAGCGACGCGGGGATGCGCGCGATCCCGGGGACGTGGAGGCGTTCGGTCGAGGTCGTGGATATCGCGCTCGAGCGTCAGCGTCTGCTCGATGACGGGAGCTGGGGCGAGTCCGAGGCGTCCACGCCCGTGCCGGGCAGGTTTGACGTGTTTGAGGGCGTAGAGGTTGCGGACGTGGATCTGAGCACGATGCTCCGGGTCGCGAGCGAGGCGGGTCGCAACCGCGAGGCGGTCTTGCAGGGGCGTTCCGCGGGGCTGATCGCGGGTCCCGTGTGGGAGGCGCCGTCGCGTGCGAAGCAGGTCGAGGCGCAGATGTCCGAGACGGGCAGTCTGCCCAGGCTGACGCTGGACCTGGCCCGCGCCGAGCAGGTGCTCAGCGAGCTTGAGGGGCGCCAGACGGCGCAGTCGGGGCAGACGCGTGAGCCGCGTGCGGGCGGGGGCTCGAGAAATGAGGGCGCACTGGGGGCCTCCGGGAGTTCGCGCACGGGCTCCGGGTCATCGGGCGCCAGGACGTCGGGGATCGAGCGGCGCATCCGCGATGCGAAGGACGAGATCGCGACGCTGAAGGAGAGGATCGCCCAGGCGGAGCAGGAGTTCGAGGACAGCCGCAGCCTGGCGGGCGCCTCGCTGGAGCTGCCCCTGTTCGAGCAGGAAGAGCTCAAAGTATGGGCTCACGACATCGGCGTTCGTCCCGGCGCGACGTACCGGTACCGGATCCGGGCGGTCATCAACAACCCGCTCTACAAGAAGGGGTCGCAGCTCGACGAGTCCGACGAGCAACAGCAGTCGCTGGCGCGTGAGGCGTTGGTTCACGGCGCCTGGTCGGACTGGAGCGAGCCCGTGCGTGTGGGCGACCGGACGAACTTCTTCGTGACCAACGCCTCGAAGGACAGCCGCCTGTCGCGGTCTGGCGCTCAGGCGACGGCCGAGGTGTTCCACATGTATTACGGGCACTACCGGTCGGACCGGGTGCTGCTCGAGCCTGGCGACGCGGTGCGGGTGGGCGTGAGCGTGCCTGCGGGGTTCGTGCTGTTCGACACCGAGACGCTGGGCGAGGAAGGGATGC
>JAJDDH010000334.1 GCA_029260415.1 Phycisphaerales bacterium
AATGCCTTTGCAAAGACGACTGCCAACAGTTGGTTTCAGCTCTTATATGTCGCGGATTACTGCGGAATTGCGCTTGAATGAATTGGAAAGTCTGGATGTCGATGTCATCGATGTTAAGGCGCTGCAAGCCGCGAACCTGATTTCGAAAGGTACAAAAAGAGCAAAAGTTATAGCTTCAGGTGAAATTAAAAAGGCTGTGACATTGAAAGGAATTAGAGTGACGAAAGGCGCACGTGCAGCCATTGAAGCTGCTGGTGGGAAAGTAGAAGAATAAAGTGTCAAGCAAGAACCCGACAGTTCCTGGTGGTATCGGTGGTCTGGCAAAGCTGACAGAGCTTAGACAGCGTTTTTTCTTTGTCATATTCGCCTTATTTGTTTATCGGGTATGTACGCATATCCCGGTGCCGGGGATAAACCCGATAGCTTTAGCTGCTATGTTTGATCAACAGAGTGGCACCATTCTGGATATGTTTAATATGTTTTCAGGTGGTGCATTACAGCGTTTGTCTGTTGTTGCATTAGGTATCATGCCTTACATCTCAGCATCGATTATTATGCAGTTGCTTTCTTTTGTTGACCCAAGATTAAAGCAGTTGCGCAAGGAAGGTGAGTCAGGACGACGAAAAATTACACAGTACACGCGTTATGGCACCGTGGTATTGGCAACTTTCCAGGCCTTCGGTGTATCCGTAGCATTGGAAAGCCAGCAGGCTGCAGGCCTGGCGGTTGTTATGGATCCGGGTTTGGGATTTAGACTTACTGCAGTAACAACACTGGTGACAGGAACCTTGTTCCTGATGTGGTTGGGTGAACAGATTACAGAGCGCGGCATTGGTAACGGTATTTCACTGATTATTTTTGCCGGGATTGTTGCCGGACTACCTGCAGCGGTAGGTGGAACGATTGAATTGTCCCGTACCGGGCAGCTACATTTGCTATCTGTTGTGGCATTGTTTGTTTTGTCTATTGCGGTAACTGCATTTGTGATTTTTGTGGAAAGAGGTCAGCGGCGAATAACCGTGAACTATGCCAAACGGCAAATGGGGCGAAAGATGTATGCTGGACAATCCAGCCATTTACCCCTGAAGTTGAATATGTCGGGTGTTATCCCGCCAATATTTGCTTCCAGCATAATCCTTTTTCCAGCAACGCTGGCAGGCTGGTTTGGCCAGGGTGAAGGAATGCGTTGGTTGCAGGATTTATCCTCAGCGATATCTCCCGGTCAACCTCTTTATGTAATGTTGTATGCAGCGGGAATAGTATTTTTCTGTTTCTTTTATACAGCGATTGTGTTCGATCCAAGAGAAACAGCGGACAACCTGAAAAAATCCGGTGCTTTTGTACCAGGGATGAGACCAGGAGACCAGACTGCACAGTATCTGGATCGAGTGTTGACTAAATTAACGATGGCGGGTGCCATTTATATTACGTCTGTATGTTTGTTGCCCGAATTTTTGATAATTAAGTTTAATGTGCCATTTTATTTCGGTGGTACATCGCTATTAATTATCGTTGTAGTAGTTATGGATTTTATGGCACAGGTACAGGCACATTTAATGTCACATCAATATGATGGGTTATTAAAAAAGGCCAATCTTAAAGGCCAGGGCAGACGGGTTTAAAGCGGGTTTGCAGCTTAGGAGCAATGAAAGATGAAAGTTAGAGCATCAGTCAAGAAAATGTGTCGAAACTGTAAAGTTATTCGACGCAAGGGCGTAGTACGTATTATCTGCAGTGATCCGCGTCACAAGCAGCGTCAAGGCTAAAGGTTTATTTGGAGAATAAGACATGGCTCGAGTAGCAGGTGTAAATATACCGGACAATAAGCATCTCATGATTGCGTTAACGTATATCTATGGTATTGGGCTTACACGTTCAAAGGAAATTAGTAAGGCATGTGGGCTTCAGACAGATGCTAAAGTCAGAGAGTTGAGTGAAGAAGATCTGGACAAAGTTCGAAGTGAGATTACCAAGTATGAACTGGAAGGTGATCTACGACGTGAAATAGCCATGAACATTAAACGATTGATGGATCTTGGTACAAATCGTGGCATTCGCCATCGTCGTGGACTGCCGGTTCGTGGTCAACGCACTCGCACCAACGCGCGTACCCGTAAAGGTCCACGCAGAATGATTAAGAAGTAAAACAGGTTTAAATAATATGGCAAAGGTAGCTACACGCAGCAAAAAGAAGGTTAAACAGACTGTAGTGGATGGTGTAACACACATTCATGCGTCGTTTAATAATACAATCATTACTATTACTGACAGACAGGGGAATACTCTGGCCTGGGCTACGGCCGGTGGTAGTGGATTCCGAGGTTCTCGTAAGAGCACGCCATTTGCTGCCCAGATTGCTGCGACTAAAGCAGGTGAAACTGCACAAGAGTATGGTATGAAAAACCTGGAAGTATTTATTAAAGGCCCGGGACCTGGTCGCGAATCAGCAGTAAGAGCGCTCAATTCCATAGGTTTTAAAATCACCAATATTACCGATGTGACACCCGTTCCCCATAACGGATGTCGGCCGCCAAAGCGGCGTCGAGTGTAATCAGGAGAGAATAAATGGCACGTTACCTCGGACCTAAATGTAAACTCAGTCGTCGTGAAGGCACAGATTTGATGCTGAAGAGCCGTGCGCGCTCTATTGAATCAAAATGTCAGATCGATAAATTGCCCGGCATACAGGGAACACGCCCAAAGCGACTTTCCGATTATGCTTTACAACTTCGTGAAAAACAGAAGCTGCGCCGTATATATGGTGTACTGGAAAAACAGTTCCGTGGCTACTACAAAGAAGCTGCAAGACGTAAAGGCTCTACAGGTGAAAACCTTCTGCAATTACTCGAGTGTCGACTCGACAACGTAGTTTACAGAATGGGTTTTGGCGTCACACGTAATGAAGCCAGACAACTGGTAAGTCATAAATCTATACTGGTTAACGATACGGTAGTGAATATTCCTTCTTACCAGCTTAAACCTGAAGATACCGTTGTTATTC
>JAJDDH010000335.1 GCA_029260415.1 Phycisphaerales bacterium
GAACCAGGGCTCTAGCCTCAATACCTGAGCACGTAGAACCACTCGCCCAGCTTCACCTGCAGATGCCCGCTGGTGCGCACGCCGTCGTCGAAGCGCGCGTCGAGCTGGTCGAAGACCTCAAGCCCCGCCGTGGGCTGGTAGATGCCCAGCCCGACCGCGAAGCCATACCCGGTGGACCAGTCGTACCACCCCCCGAACGGGGTGAGCTTCTCGAACTCGGTCTCGTTGAGGAACTCCTCCATCCCGGGGGGGACGTTTCCCGCGTAGTCGTCCGCGGGCCACTCGCCGTACACGGCGTGATACCCCTCGAACGCCAGCGCGAGACGTCGGTAGTTCTCGTACCCCGCGGCCAGGCGCGCGTTTTCCGCCGCGGCGACCCCGCGCGGCATCGCGATCGCGGCGAGCAGGCCGAGAATGATCACCACCATCACCAGCTCGATTAGTGAAAAGCCGCGTCGCACACCCTTCTGATCGGGGCCCGAGCGACGGGGCATCACCTGTTGATGACACTGCCAGCAAACAAGGCAAGCGACCCGCCCAGCAGCCCCACCACGACGAACGGCCCCCAGTCCGAAAACACGCCCCCGATCCGGCCTTCCCCCCACACGGATACAGTCCGCCATGCCCGCCCAGCCAAGCTCACCCGTCCCCACCCGCGGCGCCATGCGCCTGCGCGTCCGCTACGCCGAGTGCGACCCGTTCGGTGTCGCGCACCACTCGTCGTATGTCCCCTGGCTCGAGGAAGGACGCACCGAGCTGCTCCGCACCACGGGCGTCACCTACGCCCAGCTCGAGCGGGAGGGCGTCTTCCTCGTCATCACCAAGCTCGAGCTCAAGTACCGACGCCCCGTCCGCTACGACGACCTGGTCGAGATCCGCTCGCATGTCGTCGGCGGCTCCCGCATCAAGATCCGCCATACCTATGAGGTCGCGCTCGTCGAGCGCCTGGGCGCCGCCCCCGACCCGAGCGATCCCGCGATCCCCAGCGACGGCGTGTGCGCCATCGCCAGCAGCGAGCTGGCCTGCGTGGACCAGAACGGGCGCCCGCGGGCGCTGCCGGGCTGGCTCGCGAGCTAGCGCATCTGCTCGATCGCGGAGCCCACGCTCTTGACCGGGATCAGCTCGATGCCCTTGACCTTGACCGCCTTGTTCTCGCGCGGGGTGATCGCGTGGGTGTACCCCAGGCGCGCCGCCTCGCGCAGGCGGTTCTCCAGCTGCGCCACCGGGCGGACCTCGCCCCCGAGCCCCACCTCCCCCACGGCGCACGTCGTGGGCGCCAGGGCCCGCTTGTAGTGCGCCCCCGCGATCGCCAGCAGCAGCGCCAGGTCCGACGCGGGCTCGGCCACGCGGATCCCGCCCACCGTGCTCGTGAACACGTCCCGGTCCGCCAGGCGCAGCCCGCCGTGCTGTTCCAGAACCGCGATGAGCATCGCCAGGCGGTTGCTGTCCAGCCCGCTGCTCTTGCGTTTGGCGCTGCCCACGAACCCGGTCGCGGTCAGCGCCTGCAGCTCGACGAGCACGCAGCGTGACCCGTGCATGACCGGGCACACCACGGCCCCGGGCCTGGGCTCGCTCTCGCGCAGGGCCGCGACGCTGGCGCCCTCGGGCGACTCTGCCAGACCCGCGCCCGTCATCTCGAAGATGCCCAGCTCCTGCGTCGTCCCGAACCGGTTCTTGATGGCGCGCACGATCCGGCCCGAGTGGAACCGGTCGCCCTCGAAGTACAGCACCGCGTCAACCAGATGCTCTAAGAGCCGCGGCCCGGCCAGCTGCCCGTCCTTGGTCACGTGCCCCACCAGCACGACCGCGATCCCGCTCGCCTTGGCCAGGTACACCAGCTCGGCGCAGCAGCGGCGCAGCTGTGAGATGCTCCCGGGCGAGGCGTCCAGGTCCGCCTTGTAGATCATCTGCACCGAGTCGATGATCAGCACGTCGGGCATGACCTTGCGGGTTTGTTCCAGGATGCGCGCCAGGTTGGTATCGGCCAGCACGAACAGGCGCTCGCTGTCGCCAACACCGAGGCGGCGCGCGCGCGAGCGCACCTGCTCGCCCGACTCCTCGCTCGAGACGTACAGCACGCGCCCGGACCAGCTCTCGCTCGCGCCGTCGGGGTGGACCGCCTCGCTCCACGCCCCCGCGGCCTGCAGCAGCAGCGTGCTCTTGCCGATCCCGGGCTCGCCCCCGACCAGCACCGCCGAGCCGGGCACGATCCCCCGCCGCAACCGCCCGGAGGCGTCCTGCGTAGCGCCCAGCACCCGGTCGAGCTCGCCGATGCCCGTTGCCAGGCGATCGACCGACGCCCCGCCCTCGATCGACGCGATCGGCACGGCCCCGGGCGACCCGGACGACGACGCCCCCCCGGACCACCCCTCGACGAGCCCGCGCTGCGGGTCACGCGACGCCGACGAATCGTCGCCCTGCTCCTCCAGGGAGTCCCAGGCCTCGCAATCCGGGCATTTGCCGAACCAGCGGGACTGGGAGGCGCCGCACGAACGACAGACAAACCGTGTTCTGACTTTGGCCATGTGGAGCGCCGGAATGGACAGTTCTGGAAGAGAACCGCCCCGAGGTAAGTGTGTGCTGACTGACAACGCCCGCTGGCGCATCTGGGTTCTCGACAGAGGCGGCCCGTGCCGACCGATGCGGATACCATCGTGACCCGAATCGGACCGCCGCAGACCTGCTCCTAGATTATGGCGACCGGCACACCCACGCTCAATCCCGCCCCGAAGAAGCGTCGCCGCCTGCGGCGTTCTGTCGTGGTGCGCGCCGTGGCGCTGGTGATCGGCATGGGCGCGATCGCGCTGATCATCTTCGCGCGCTCGGGCGTGGCGCGTCACTCCGTGCTCCCCCGCATCTCGTCGATGATCAACGCGGAGGTCGACGCCGAGCGGGTCGTGATCGCCTCGGACGGCAGCATCGTCCTCCGGCGCGCCCAGTTCCGGGTCCGCGACGAGACGGGCGTGGGCGCCACCTTCTTCCGCGTCGAGAAGGCCCGCATCTGGGTCAACTGGCTCAGCGCCGTCGGAGGCGAGGGTCGCGTCACCCGCGTCGAGCTCGACGGGCCCCACCTGCGCGTGAGCCAGTCGATCGACACCGGGCGCCTCAACATCGCCGACGTCTCCCTGCTCGGGCTCGGCGGCGACGAGTCCGACGCCTCCTTCGCCCTGCCCACCCTCGTCGCCAGCAACGGCATGATCGAGCTGGGCGAGCACGACGCCCGCGGCTACTCCACCCTCACCACCGTCCCCTTCACCGGCTCGCTCGAGCCCCGCCTCGAGGGCGACCGCCCGGGCTACTCCTTCCACATCCGCCAGCTCATCCCCGACCCGGACCCCGAGCGCCGACCGATCGCCCTGGCCGGGCGCATCGACGAGAAGGGCATCACCCTCCAGCTCGACGGCGTGGACCTCAAGGACTGGACCGCCGACGTCATCCCCACCCGCTACCGCGACATCTACCGGCGCGCCAACCTCGAGGGGCGCGTCCGCCCCACCACCTTCACCATGTCCAGCGACGGCTCGCTGAGCGTCCGCCTCTCGCTTGAGGGCGTGGGCCTGAACCTGCCCTTCGACAAGAACGGCAACCTCACGCCCGACGGCCCGCTCGTCCGCATGACCGACACCTCGGGGTGGGTCACCTTCGAGAACGACAGGATCAAGAGCGAGCTCCGCGGCGTGCTCGACACCCTCGAGTACGTCGTCCGCCTGGAGTACCTCGGCTCCAGCCTCGACAGCGCCTTCGTGTGCGTCCTCGAGACGCAGTTCCGCCTCGAGGAAGACATGGACGTGCTCATCCTCGCCCCCGACGCGGTCATCGACAAGCTCGACATGTTCTCCCGCCCGACCGCTGACGTCTCGGCCATGATCGACGTCACGCGCAACGAGCCCCGCGACGGCGAGCCCATGCCCCTCGAGATCCGGGGCCAGGTCGAGATCAGCAACGGCGTCGCCGCCTTCACCGGGTTCCCCTACCGGTTCGAGAACCTCTCCGGACGCGTCACCTTCGACCGCGAGACGCTCGAGCTGGTCTCGGTCATGGGCACGGCCCCATCGGGCGCCCAGCTCACCGCCTCGGGCGTCATCCCCCTCGGACCGACCGGCAACGACCTGGTGATCGACATCGCCGCTAACGACGTGCCCGTGGACTCCGCCCTGCGTGACGCGCTCAACGAGGAACGCCTCGAGCTGCTCGACACCCTCTTCAGCGTCCAGCGCTACACCGAGCTGCTCTCCTCAGACCTGCTCAGCCCACCCGGCGTCGTCGCCCTCTCGGACGACCCGCCCGAGTTCGAGTTCGGGGGCGTCTGCGACGTCTCCGTCCAGCTGCGCCGACCGCCTGGCGAGGGGCACGAGTGGACCAAGCGGATCAACGTCGAGCTGGCCCGCGCGGGCATGATCCCCAAGCAGTTCCCCCTCCCGCTCATCGCCGAGGACGTCCGCCTCGAGATCACCGACGAGCGCGCCCTGCTCACGGGCGGGAGCTACCGCCCGCTGCGCGGCGGCTCCGCGACCATCGAGGCCGAGATCGTGGTCAACGAGGCGGGCGAATCCGAGCCCGTCGTCGTCATCGAGAGCCAGGACGTCCCGATCGACGACCTGCTGCTCAACGCGATCCCGGGCTACCGCTCGACGGACGGCACGCTGGGCGCCGTCATCGGCGATGCCGGCTCCCTCCGCGACCTGCTCGACCGCCTCCGCCTCGCGGGGCGGGTGGACTGCCGCGTCGATCTGGAGAACCGCGAGGACGGGCGCCTGGGCTACGACGTGGAGACCTCGGTCTACGGCGTCAGCGCCAGCCCGGTCCTGTACGACGACTCGATCCCCGAGCTCGCCCTCGAGGATCTCGTCGGCTCCATCTATGTCCGCGAGGACATCATCGTCGTTGATCTCGAGGCCCAGGGCGTGCCCGCGGGCGCCTCGCCGGGCGACCGACCCGCAATCCCCGTCAAGCTCTTCAGCCAGATCGACGCACCCGCGGGCGCCCGCTGGGGCGACGAATCGGGCATGGGCGGCGGCGCCCCGATCTACGCCGAGGCGAAGATCGACCGGCTCAACCCGGACGTGCCGCTGGAGCACTTCGTCGCGGTCTTCTCGCAGGACGCCGCGGGCGCCCTGGCCAAGCTCAACCAGACGCACAAACCCAGGGGCGAGGTCGATGTCCGTGCCCGCGTGGTGGGTGTTCTGGGCGAGCGCATCCGCCCCGAGCTGACCCTCGAGAAACTCGACGAGCTCACGCTCAGCGTGATGGGCCGCCCCGTGCGCCTGCGCGACGGGACGGGGCGCGTCCGCATCGACGCGGGGCAGGAGCCGGCGCTCATGGCCGACTCGTTCGGCGCCTCGCTCGAGCTCGACGGGCACACCGGGGGCACGATCTCCATCAACGGACGCCTCCCCCTGCTCACCGACGACGACCCTCGCGACCGCCCGATCGAGGGCCAGATGACCCTGCGCGTCGACACCCGCATCGAGTCCGCCCTGACCCGCGGCGTGCTGGGCGACGCGTTCGGCGACAGCCTCGCCTCGATCTACGACAAACACCAGCCCATGGGCTCGTACGCCGCCATCATGGAGGTCTCA
>JAJDDH010000336.1 GCA_029260415.1 Phycisphaerales bacterium
ATCCCGTGGGCGCTGAAGACGACGATGCTGCCCTCGGGCGCCTCGCTGACGTCCTCGACGAACGTCACGCCCCGGTCCTTGAAGCGGTCCACGACGTGCTTGTTGTGCACGATCTCGTGGTACACGAAGACCGGCTCGCCCTCGAAGACGTCCAGGACCTGATCGACCACGTCGATCGCCATGCGAACGCCGGCGCAGAAGCCCCTGGGATTGGCGAGGATGAGACGCACGGACGGATCCTTCCAGGCGTGAACCGGGCGATCTGGGCCCGCAGGGCCATGATAGCGCCGCGTTCGGGATGACCTTCCGACAGGTTCTCCACGATTTCTCGTGCGGGCACTCCCCTCCCGTTTCTGCGCCCAGCCTTGCGGTACTTTTTGGTTCCCCCGCGTGGTGTTCGCGGGGATGCCGCAGGGACTGCGGCGAGCTGGCCCCCGGGGCGTTCAGGCGCCCGGGCCCGTCAACGCGTCGTGCACGGAGTGAGCACATGAGCGGCTGGGACACGATCGCCAAACGATGGCGCCAGGCCGCCGAGGTGGCGCCCGTCGCCGGCGGGGTGGACCCGGTCGAGACCGCCAAGTCCTTCGAGCACTGCGTCAACTGGGGCGGTCGAGAGGCGAAGGCGATCACCACCTGCCTGCGCCCGGTCGGCTCCCCGAGGCGCCAGTCGCTCGTCGCCCTGCTCGCCTGGTACCGCGCCGCGCGAGAGCTGATCGACGGCAACTGGCCCGTCGAGGCGCGACTCCAGAACCTGGCCCGCCTCCGCGACCAGACCGAGCGGGCGCTCGACGCCCGCCCCCCGCGCCACGCGGACCCGATGTGGCCCGCGTTCTCCGCGGCGATCTGCTCGTACGCGATCGATCCCGCCTGGGTGCTCAGCGCCCTTGATGAGATGGGGCGCGATCTTGAGACACGCACCCATAAGACGGGCGCCGAGCTCAAGCAGAGCGCCGTCGCGGGGTGGGGCTCGCTGGCGATCATCGTCCTGGCCATCGGCGGGCTCTCGCCCACGGGCGACGCGCACGAGGCGGCCCGCACCGCCAGGCGGTGGGGGGCGTCGATGCGGGTGGTGGGTGTGCTGCGGAACTTCTCGCGGGACTTCGACGCCGTGCCCAGGCGGGTGCACCTGCCCAGCGAGAGCTTCGAGGAGTTCGGGCTCACCCCGTTTAAGCTGCGGGCCTGGACCGACTCGGACGCCTGCGCCGCGTTCGTCGCCCGCTGGACGCAGGGCGCCCAGTCGAGCCTGTCGCTCGCGCAGGATCTCGCCCCGATGATGCTGCCCGACGCCGGGCGAGCGGTGCTGTCGCTGACGGAGCTGGGCGCCGGGGTGCTGGGCGAGTTGCAGCGTGAGCCATCGCGGATCGTGCGCGGTGGGCGGATCAACGGTCCCAGCTCCTGGGCCTCGCGCGTCGTGACCAGGGCCCGAATCGGGCGTCGCCAGGGCTCCGGGCGGGCCTGACGGCGCCCCTAGAGTCCGTGCCCCGCACCCGGGGCTGGAGGATGAAGATGAACACCCCCCGATCACGATGGCTCGCGACGCTGAGCGTCGCCCTGCTGGCGAGCTGCTCACACGCGTTCCAGCCCGAGGCGGTGGCCCCGAAAGCGCCCGCCGCGCCCAGCGTCGAGTCGCTGTTCCCGCCCCGGTTCGGGACGACCGACGTCCCCCAGCGCACGCCCGGGAGCATCCGCGTCGCGACGTACAACATCGAGAACCTGTTCGATGACGTGGACGACCCCGCTCTGAGCGACCGCCAGGAGGACATCGACGACCTTAAACCCGAGGGCCAGATGGACGCGGTGGCGCTGGCGATCCGCGCGATCGACGCGGACATCCTGTGCCTCGAAGAGATAGAGTCCCGCGCCGCGCTGGACTGGTTCATGTCCGGGCGCCTCGAGGACATGGGCTACGCCCACATCGTCTCGATCGACGCCGGCGACGAGCGCGGCATCGAGCAGGCCATCCTCTCCCGCTTCCCCATCGTGGACAGCAAGAACTGGGTCCAGCGTCCCTTGGGCGGTGTCCACCCGGAGAAGTACGGCACCGGGCGGAACTGGCACGCGGGCAAGGACATCGTCTTCCACCGCTCGCCGCTGATGGGCGTGATCGAGATCCCGGGCGCCGCGCTCGAGCGTGACGAGGCGTACCGCCTGCGGGTGATCGCCGTGCACCACAAGTCGGGGCGGCACAGCGACTACTGGAGAGACAGGGAGGCAGCGGGGCTGCTCGAGGTGCTCACAGAACTCGACGCGGGGCGGGACGCGCCGCCGACGCTGATCCTGGGTGATTTCAACGCCGAGCCCGGGGCCCCGAGCGTTCAGGCGTATGTCGACCACGGGTACACCGACCTCTTCGCGGACAACCCGGGCCCGGACACCCGGTGGACCACACACGAGTCCGGGCGGCGGATCGACCTGATCCTGGCCAACGAGGGGGCCCGCGCGGCGGCCGACCCGGACTCCGAGTTTGTGTTCGGCACCCCCGCCCGCCCCTCCGAGTTCAGCTGGCGGGAGTTGGACACCTTCCCGGGGTACGCGTCGGACCATTACCCGGTGGTGGTGGACCTGCGACCCGCACGGGCCGCGAACGCCCAGGCGGGTGAAAGCCCCTGAGCATGTTCAGATCGCGTTTCCGTTGATTGGGAGCGGTCCCCGGTGGGTGAACCGCTCTATACTGTCTGAGCCGCGAAGTGCGGCAGGCCGACATCGTGCTCGACGACGCCCGGGTGAGGATCGCCCGGAGCATGAGGCAAGGAATGGACCGGATGAAGCCCTGGCAGATCGGACTGTTTATCGCCGCGATCGCGGTGCTCGGGGCGTCGCTCGCCTGGAGCTTCATGGGCGGGCAGAAGATCGACAAGCCCGACCGGATCTACCTCGTCGATGTCACGACCGGCGATCTCTACTACGCGCCGGTGCGCAAACGGGGAACGGTCCTCGTCCCGGCGCGTCATCCCGAGACCAAAGAGCGCACGCTCTTCCCGGTCGAGGAGACCGACGAGTCCGGTTGGAAACTCAAGACCCGCTACGCCGGTTCAATCGATTCGGACATCGCGACCGCGATCGCGTCCAATGGAACGGTAAAGACCCCCTCAGGTGAGCCCGTGAAGTACGTGGCGCCGCCGTTTGACGACTGACCACGACGGAGAAAGCCCATGAACACGTCAGAGCGATCACGCCGAAACGGTTTCACGCTCATCGAGCTTCTCGTGGTCATCGCGATCATCGCGCTGCTCATCGGCATCCTGCTGCCCGCCCTGGGCTCGGCCCGAGAGTCGGCACGCGATCTGGTGTGCAAGACCACGATGCGCGGCATCAACCAGGGTCACCACATCTACGCGGCGGATTACCGGGACTACTACAGCTCCCCGGTCAACGTTGGGACGCCGTACCTCGGGCGGTCAATCGGAGGCGATCCCCCCGGGCTGGTGAGCGGCGCCGACCGGCTGATGGGCGACCAGGAGTCGAACACCCCGGTCTCAACCCAGGACTGGATCACGCCGCTCGTGGGCGATTCGATGAACCTCCCCGGCAACCGTGCGATCAAGCACGCGCAGCTGTGGGATGTGCTCGGTTGCCCCTCGGCGCGCGATTACTACGACGAGCCGTACAACTCCCCGGGCGATGTCGATGACTTCGAACGCGTCTTCCTCGATCGGGGCTACCGCCAGGGCAGCTACCTCATGCCCTCCGGCTTTGCACACCTGAGCCGCGACAACTTGAGCTCGAACCTCTCGTACCTCAACTCACTGGTTGACCAGGTCAGCGGAATCGTTCAACTCCCGTACGGCGACGAAGCGCTCTCGGCCATGATGATGTCGCACTCCAACGCGCCCCGTCAGCCGGCAGGGTTCCGCCACCGCATGGACCGAGTCGGGACCCAGATCTCGTCCAAGGTCGCGTTCGCGGAAGGCACGCGCTACCTCGACCCGAACTCCCGGATCTTTGATTTCGATGTGAACCCGGTTCCGAGCCGGTACGGCTCATTCACCGATGCGACGCCGACCTTCAGGCAGTCCATCGCGTGGGGCAAGGAAACGCTCCCGGGGCAGGAGAATCTCCTGCTCAGCGTCCGCCACGGGCAGAACATCAACGTCGCCCGCTGGGACGGATCAGGTGATTCCATGACGATCCAGGACGCCTGGACCGATCCGAACCCCTGGCACCCGAGCGGCACACGCTGGGTTGACGGCGACAACACCGACGAGTCCATCGACTTCATGGAAGCCCAGCACGGCGACCGCACGGGCGACGCGAAGATCTGGTAAACCTCGCCGCAGAGTACGAATCTCGATCAGGGCCGCTCGGATTTCCGGGCGGCCCTTTCTCGTGCGCTCCTGCCCGCCCGGGTTGGGCAGCGACGCGCGGGCATCGAGGCGCCAACGACAAAGCCCCGGCGACTGGGCGTCACCGGGGCTCCTGCTTCGATGGGTTGTTGGCGAT
>JAJDDH010000337.1 GCA_029260415.1 Phycisphaerales bacterium
CGGCGGACAGCCCGTGCATGATCACAAACACAACCGCGATTGCGAGTACCGTGCCGAAGTGCCAGCGGGGCGCGGTCACAGCCAGCACTCGATCCGCCGATACCGTGGGCGAGAGGTTCAGCACGTGCTTGCACTCCGGGCAGCACGCGTCTGTCCCGTCGCGTCGGTTGTACCCGCACCCGGGGCAGGGCACGTCGCGGGCGCGGAGGTAGACGCGGGCGGTCTCGTCCAGGCCTGATGGGGTCGGGTCCACGGGGCGAGTTTATCGCGGCGACCAGGCGGTCAAGACACCGCCCGGGCGCTGGCCCGGGCGGTGGGTGTTGGGGCTATTCCTTGGTGTGCTCGATCCATCCGATCTTGGCCATCTCGCCCGTCATGGGGTTGGGCTGGTAGAACTCGAGGGTGTAGGAGCCGTTCTCGTTGATGATGTGGCGGTGGCGCATGTCCATCTGCCCGCCCATGCCGTCGGGCATCTCGCCCTTGAGGTCGATGGCGCCGTCCTTGAATGCGCCGGACTGGGTGAGCATGCTGGTGGAGAGGTTGTCGCCCCAGGCGCTGGTGTAGTACCCCGCGGCCTTGTCGTAGCCGATCATGCCCATGCCCTCGAAGTCGATCTCGGCGCCCATGAACTTGAAGACGCCCTTGTAGTGGCTCTGGACGTAGCGCCCCCCGAGCACGGGCTTGATGTCGGCCTTCATGGTCGAGACCTCGGGCGCCGCGCCGGGCGCGGTGAGGAAGCTCATCGTTGCGGTCCAGGAGCCGACCATGCCCTTGAGACGGTCATGCTCTGGCGCCTTGGCGGCGGTCTCGGCCATCATGGCCTTGATCTGCTCGGGCGTGGGCTGGCCCATCTCGGGCTGGGCGACGAGACTGGCCGGGGCGTTGGCGCTGCCCGCGGCGGACGAGAGGCTCAGGACGGCAGCGGCGCCGACGAGGGCGGTGGTCGTGAGTGCGGTACGGATCATGTGGTGTCCTCGTGTGTGGTGGTGGGGTTAGCCGTCGTGGTCGGCGTTCCCGTGCTGATGTCCGTGGGCGTCGTGCCCGCCCGAGACGCGGGTGTAGGTGATCTCGCCATCCTTGACCCACTGGCCTTCCAGCTTCTTGTAGAAGGTGTCGTGCATGGTGTTGTTGTCGGGATGGGTGACTTCCATCTTCATCTCGACCTCGCCCATGGGCTCGGGCATCGTGGTCGTGCCGTGGAAGACGAGGGTATCGCCCTTCATCTGCCCGGTCATGTGCATGACGCCGGTGCTCATGGAGTCGATCCAGATGCTGAAGTACTCCTTCTTGATGTTGTCGTAGCCGTTGAGGGCGAAGCCCTCGAAGGGCATGCCCATGAAGTCGCTCTTGAAGGTGGCCCTGGTGTAGCGTCCGCCGAGGAAGGCCTTGGAGCTCATGACGCCCTCGCCCTCGTCGAACTGGCCGGGCTGCATCATGAACTTGGTGTGGGCCTTCCACTCGCCGGCGGCGGAGGCGAGCACCTTGTGCTGCTCCCCGGGCGTGCCGGCCTCCATCATGGCCTGCATCATCGGGTCCATCTCCATGTCCATCTCGGGCTGGGCGGTGGTCAGCGTTGCCGTCGCGGTGTTGGCGCCCGCGTGGTACGCGCTGAGCCCGACGCCCGCGAGCAGGGTGAGTGATCCGGCGCTGATGAGTGTGGTGCGCAGCATGTCGGTCTCCTTGGTTGCGTGTGGGGATGTGGTGGTGTTGCGTTGCGACGCACGCGTGGCGTGCGCCCCTCCGGCGCTCCGCGGCGCTCGTGAGGCCCGGGTCCTTCCCACGCGGGAGGGACCAGAACCCAAACATGCTTGCATATTCGGAGCGATGCCGCAAGCCCAACTTTTCCCGGACCTAGGGCCCCGGGCGTCGGGAGGGGGTTTTTAGCCGGCGGAACTTGCGGATTCGTGGGTATGCGGGGCGGAATCGCCCGCGCGGCCCAGGGGGGTCGTGCCGCAGATCTCGAGCCCGAAGGCCTCGAGCCCGGGCAGGGCCTTGGTGTGGTTGGTCAGCAGGTTGAGGCGGGAGAGGCCCAGGGCGCGGAGGATCTGCCCGCCCACGCCGAAGTCGCGCTGGTCCATGGGCACGGCGTTGCCCGCGAGCGAGTCGGGTCGCGTGAGGTCGGGCGCGTCGGCGCCCGAGTCGAGCGCCGGGCGGCGGATGGCGCTGAGGCGGTCGGACAGCGCCGAGTCCGCGTGGTCCACGCCCTCGGGGCGGAGATAGACGATGGCGCCGCGCCCTTCCTGCTGGATCAGGCGCATCGACGCGCGGAGCAGATCGCTGGTGGGCCCGTCGGAGGACGCGTCCAGGTCAGAGAAGATGTCGCCCAGCAGGTTGCGCCGGTGCATGCGCACGAGCGTGGGCTCGGTCTGTTCGACAACGGTTCCGTCGGGGCCCAGCTCGCCCACGCCGCCCACGGTGAGCGCCAAATGCGGGAGCGGATCGACGACGCTCTGGAAGGCGATGAGGTTGAACGCGCCCTCGGGCGTGCGGACGGGCGTGCCTTGTGCGGGCGCGAGGCGTTTGACGAGCGACTCGCGGGCGAGGCGGTGCTCGATAATCGCGGCGATGGAGCACATCTTGAGGTCGTGCTGGGCGCAGAACTTCTCGAGGTCGGGCACGCGGGCCATCTCGCCGTCGGGGCGGCAGATCTCGATGCCAACGCACGCGGGGGTCAGCCCCGCCAGACGGCAGAGATCGACGATCGCCTCGGTGTGCCCGGTGCGGACGAGCACACCCCCGTCGCGCGAGCGCAGCGGGTTGACGTGCCCGGGGCGGACGAAGTCGTCGGGGGTGGAGCTCGGGTCGATGGCGAGCCTGATGGTGTTGGCGCGCTCGGTCGCGGAGACGCCCGTGGTGAAGCCGTGCCTGGGGTGACCGTCAATCGAGACCGTGAGGGGCGTGCCGCGGACGGAGGTGTTGACGGCGGTCTGCCCGTGTAGGTTTAGGCGGTCGCAGTCGTCGTTGGTGAGCGAGAGGAACATGTACCCGCCGGCCTGGCGGACCATGAAGTTGACCGCCTCGGGGCTGATGTGCTGGGCCGGGAGGATGAGGTCGCCCTCGTTCTCGCGGTTCTCGTCGTCGGTGACGACGGCCATCTTGCCGGCGCGGAGGTCCGCGAGGATGTCGTCGATGGGGCTGAACATGGGGGATGGTAGGAGATGGAACCCGTGGGCCGGCAGGTCGTGAGATCGGCAGGTCGGCAGTTCTGACCGCTACCATGTTCGCTCGCCCCCGCGACGGGGGTCGCCACACCACCCGAGGGGAGTCCCCATGTCCACGATCACCCGCCGTGTCTTTGCTGTCACTGTCCTGCTCGCGATGTCCGTCTTCCTGACGGGCTGCGGCGCCAGCGCGTTCGAGGGGACGTGGACGCTGGACAAGGAGGCGATGCGCCCGGTGATGAAGTCGGCGATGGAGTCCAAGATGGCCGAGGAGGCGGGCGAGGGCGGCGCCGCGGCGCTGGAGATGATGAAGGGCATGATCGACGGGCTGCTCGACAACATGATGGAGGGCATGGACGCGACGATTATCGTCAACGCGGACGGCACCTTCACCGGTGAGGGCAACTTCGGCGACAAGGACGCCCTCTCGGGCACATGGACCGAGACGGGCGGGGTCGCGACGTTCGACGCCGCGGGCGAGGAGGACGACATGACGGGCACGATCAGCGAGAACGCGCTGAGCCTCAAGCCCTCCAACCCGCCTGCGGACATGCCCGCTGGCTTCGCGCTGCTGTTCAAGAAGAGCGAGTGAGGGAGGGCATGATGCGCACACCAACTCGAGTGTGCCGCTTGGTCGCTGCGACGTTTCTCGCCCTATTCGTGCTCGGCTGCGGCGAGAGCCCGTTCGTGGGGACGTGGCGGTTTGATGATGAGCAGACCATGCCGTACGTGGTCGAGCAGATTATTGCGGAAACTGCGGCATCACGCGGCGGGCAGCCGAGCAAAGAAGCGACCGAGTTCGCCAACGAACTGACTCGCCCGATTTTCGAGCGCATGGCGCGCGGCATGGTTGAGGCCATGGATAGCACGCTGGAGATCAACGATGATGCGTCATTTAAACTGACGAGCCACACGGCGGAAGTTGAACCTCTTGTGGGAATCTGGTCGGATTCGGAAGGGGTGGCGACCTTCACGTTTACGATTAACGGCATCGCCGCAAACTCGACCGCAACCATTGAGGACGGGTCACTTCGATACGCGATCACAAGCCCGTCAAAGGAACCGGCGAGTGCGCTCCGCATGGTGTACGTCCGCCAGGAGGAGTGAACACCTCATGTCCATGACCCCCGAGCGCTGGTCCGCGATCTGCGCGTACCTCGACGACGTGTTCGGCGCGCAGTCCGAGCGGATGGCGACGCTCATGCCCCGGGCGGTCGGGGCGGGGCTGCCCGACATCAGCGTGAGCGCGAGCGTGGGGCATTTGTTGCACGTGCTGTGCAGGACGGTCGGCGCACGCACGATCGTGGAGGCGGGCACGCTGGGCGGGTACTCGGGGGCGTGGCTCGCGCGCGGGCTCACGCCGGGCGGGAGGCTCATCACCATCGAGCCTGAAGCCCTTCACGCGGACTTTGCGCAGGGTGAGTTCGACGCGATGGGCTTGTCGGATCGCGTCGAGATCCGTCGCGGGTACGGCATGGACGTCCTGCCCAAGCTCGTGTCCGAACTGGGCGAGGCCAGCGTGGACGTGGTCTTCCTCGACGCGATCAAGACCGAGTACCCGGACTACCTGCCGCACGCGAAGGCGATGCTGCGCCCGGGGGGGCTGCTGATCGCGGACAACGCGTTGGGGGGCGGGAGCTGGTGGATCGACGACCCCGAGGGATCGGATGAATCCCGCGACGGGGCGGACCGGTTCAACCGGATGGTCGCGGCGGACGAACAGTTCGACGCGGCCTGCGTCCCGATCCGCGAGGGCGTGCTGGTGGCGAGGAGGGTGTGATGGGCGGCAAACGATGGGCAACGAAGGTGCTGGGCGTGGCAGTATCACTGGGGATTGGCCAGCCGGAAGCGTATCCGCCTGATCTGCTCTTGAAGGCGCGGACGCCTCCGTTGCTGTTGGATGAGAGCGACGAGACCACGGTCGCGGCGTACCGCGATCACAGTGGGTATCAGTGGGCGGGATTCAAGATCGACGATGAGTGGCTGAGGTTTCGGTTTGAGCTCGTCGCATCGTTCGGCGATGAACCGAACCCGCTAGAGAGAATCAACAAGCACATCAAGATGTTTTCAGGGATGAGCGGCGATATTGCGCAGCCCTACATCGATCAGGCGGCTTGGCTTGATCCGGATGGAGACGGCCACTTCGTACCCTTTGCCGAGATCCGGAACGGGAAAGAAATCATCCGAATCGAAGACGTCCAGATCGAAGGAAACCGGGTATCGATCGGATTCCCGCACTACGACTCTCGGATCGAAGCTGTCATGGAAGACGGAGCGCTCCGCGGGACATGGACCAAGCGACGCGGCGCCAACAACATCGCGGAAGTAGAGTTTCAATCATTTCAACCTCCGCGCAGCGGTTGTCCTGTGCAGAACGTTCCCTCGAAGGAGCTGCTGGGACGGACGCTCGACGGGCGATGGAGCGCGACGTTCTCGGAATCCGGGCGCGCCGTGGCGGAGTTCAGGTCGATCTCACCGGGCGGCTTTGCTGATCCGATTGTCTTGGGCACGTTCTTGACACCGACCGGTGATTACAGGCATCTGGCTGGCTTGGCGGAGTGGACCGAGACCGGCTGGGCGATGCGCCTCTCCACCTTCGACGGCGCCCACGCCTTCCTCTTCAAAGCAACCCTCCAGCCCAACGGCTCGCTCAGGGGTGACTTCTGGTCGGGCAACTGGTGGCACGAGACGTGGACCGCTGAGCGCGATGACGACGCGACGCTGCCCGACGCGATGCAAGAGACCGCGTGGCGGGGCGACGCGGACCTGGACGAGCTGGTCTTCAAGGGCATCGACGGGAATCCGCGCTCTGTGGCGCACATGCTCTCGATCCTCGAGGCCAGCGGGGGCAGAGCCACCATCCTCCTCGTGTTCGGCTCCTGGTGCCCCAACTGCGCCGACGCGACCGAGTACCTGGTCGAGTTGCAGCAGCGCTACCACGCCCGCGGCCTGCGCGTGCTCGGGCTCGCGTTCGAGCTGACGGGCGACATCGAGCGCGACGCCAAGCAGGTCCGCATCCACCAGGCGCACCACGGGGCCAACTGGCCCGTGCTGATCGCGGGGCTGTCGGACAAGGCCAAGGCGTCGCAGGCGCTGCCCGTGCTGGACAAGATCCGCTCGTACCCGACCGCCGTGTTCATGAACAGCGATCGCGAGAGCGTGGGGGTGTGGACCGGGTTCTCCGGGCCCGCGACGGGGGAGGCCAACGCCGAGCTTCGCCGGCGCTGGGAGGCACTGATCGAGTCGCTTCTCGACGATGAATAGCCCCGGTTCGACCTACCCTCGTCCATGAGCCGATACGACGAGTTCCAGGCGTTCCGCTGCGAGATGAACGAGAAGATCCTCGCCCGCGGCACCACCACCACCAAACGCTTCTTCAACCTCGACACCAGGGCCTACGAGCCCGGCGCGCTCG
>JAJDDH010000338.1 GCA_029260415.1 Phycisphaerales bacterium
CCGAGGGAGATGTTCTCGCCCGTGGTGATGCGGAGGTCATCGATGATGGCCTCCATCTCGCCTGACGGGTTGATCTCGCCGGCGCCGTCGGCCTTGAGGGCCAGGTCCGCGAGCTTGGACGTCGCGCCGATGAACTTGTCGTTCTTGGCGGTGAAGTCGGTCTCGGCCTTGAGCTCGACGATGGACGCGGTGGAGCCGTCACCGGTCACGGCGATGCCGATACGGCCCTCGCCCGCGGTGCGATCGGTCTTGGTCTCCATCTTGCCCTTGAGGGACTTGCGGAGGATCTCCTCGGCCTTCTCGGCGTCGCCCTCTGCCTCGGTCAGGGCCTTCTTGCAGGCCATCATCGGAAGGCCCGTGCGGTTCCGCAGGGCCATTACATCTTTCGCGCTGATCGACATCGGCGCTTCTCCCGTTCAGTCGGTTCGTTGGTCAGTCAGTGATCGCCTCAGGTCCCTTGCACACGCTCGGGTCCTTGTCGAGGCGATCCACTCCAGGTGTCGTACGTCTGTCTTGCTCAGGATTCGGCCGGGGCGGCCTCGGGGGTTTGCGCGGTTGCGTCCGCGCCGGCCTCCGGGGTCGTGGCGTTCGAGTCGTCCGCGCGGAACTGCGAGCGGCTGGACCGGCGACGCGTGGGCTCGCCCGCGGTCTGGTCGTCCTCGCCCTCGTCTGAGGTGACCGTCTGGCGGGCCTGCTTGCCGTCGGACACGGCCAGGCACAGCTCGCGGATCACCACGTCGATCGACCGCATCGAGTCGTCGTTGCCGGGGATCGGGATGTCCGCGTCCTCGGGGTTGGCGTCGGTGTCGATGAGGCAGATGGTGGGGATGCCCAGCTTGCGGGCCTCCTTGAGGGCGGTGGTCTCGCGCCGGACGTCGATGACGACGATGCAGCCGGGCAGCTTGCTCATGTTGCGGATGCCGTCGAGGTTGCGCTTGATCTTGCGCATCTCGCGCCGGAGCTGTGACTCCATCTTCTTGGAGTAGCTCTGGAAGTTGTCGTTGGCCTCGATGGCCTCGAGCTCTTCGAGCCTCTTCAGGCGAGAGCGGATGGTGCGGAAGTTGGTGAGGGTGCCCCCGAGCCAGCGCTCGGTGACGTAGTGCATCTTGGCGTCGCCCACACGCTGCTCGATGACGCCCTTGGCCTGGCGCTTGGTGCCGACGAAGCACACATCCTTGCCGTCGGCGACGGTCCGGGTGATGAACTTCTTAGCCAGCAGGAGGCCCTTGACGGTCTCCTTGATGTCGATGATGTGGATGCCGTTCCGCTTGCCGTAGATGTACGGCTCCATGCGGGGGTTCCATCCGCTGGACCGCTGTCCAAAGTGGATGCCGGCTTCGATAAGGTCCTGAACCAGTGTGGTGGCCATAGCAGTGTTCCGTCCGTCGTCAGCGACACCCGCAGAAGGCGATCGAGATCGACCTGGCGAAGGGCGTATGCCTCGACGGGTCGCGCGATCCACGAAAGGGCGCTTGGTTTGTGCCGGGGCGAGGGCCTCGGCGGTGTCTCGATATCCGCGTTCTGCCGATGTGAATCTGGCGGAAGCTCTGTCCCCTCGACCGAGACGGAGCCCATCAGTATAGGGACCCGTTCGCCCCCGGCAAGGGGCGAGGCGGGGCAATGGCCCGCCCCGGGATGCCGATCAAACGCCGATCACGGAGAGATCGGACCAAGCCCCCTCAACCGGAGGACCTGAACGTCCGAGATCGGATCTGTGTGTCAATGCACCCGAGGGCGCCAGAGCGTCATCGGTCCAAGGTGAAGGACGCAGAGATGAGCGGCCAGAACGGTCTCATAGTGCGACGCAACGCCCGGTACGAGGTGGCGCTGCCTGCGCGCCTTCGGGTCGCGGCGGAGCACCAGGGGGTCGTCGCCTTCGGCGCCTCCACCGGGGCCAGGGACGGGTGGGTCCACGCGGATGTCATGGATTTCGGTTCGGGCGGCGTCGGCATGATGAGCCAGGCGTTCGTCCCTCGGGGGGTCAACCTCGATCTCGAGATCATGAGCCTCGAGGGCCAGGGCGGGGACGTCCTGCTTGCGTGCCGTGTCAAGGTGATGCGAGTGGTCATGACAGACCGACGCCCGGCGTACCTCATCGGCACCTCGTTCGCGGGGCAGTCCCCCGAATCGCTCAGGAAGATTGACGACCTCATCGCCCTGCTCGAGGGTGAGCCGGTGAACCCCGACAGCCAGGATTAAGCAGCAGAGGATCACGTGCAGGACGTATCGCAGTTTGTCATCCGGTCGATGCTAGACGACGGGCAGATCTCGCCCGAGGACTTCGAACGCGCACGTGTCAAGGCGGCGCGTGACGACGAGGACCTCGCGCAGGTCCTTCTCAATGAGAAGGTGATCTCAGGGCGTGAGCTCTCGATTGCGCGGGCCAAGATCTGCGAGTACCCGTTTGTTGACCTCGACATGTTCGAGGTGGACTTCCAGAACGCGCTGCGCGTGCCCAAGCAGGTCGCCGAGAAGCTGAACATCTTCCCCCTGTTTATGCTGGGTGAGATCGCGACAGTGGCGATGGAGGACCCGCTCAACCTCCAGGCGATCGACCAGGTCAACCAGCTGCTCAAGGCCCAGATCGACCCGGTAATCTGCGACCCGGACCAGCTGCGGAGCCTGATCGCGCGGGCCTACTCGCTGGCCCGTGCGGCGGGCATTGTCCGTGATCACAGCCAGGACAAGGACCTGACGACGGGCGAGGAGCCCATCGTGATCGCGGTCAACCAGATCCTCGCCGCGGCGATCGACTCCGGCGCGAGCGATGTTCACCTGAACCCCGACGAGCACATGCTGCACCTGCGATACAGGATCGACGGCGTGCTCCAGTCCCAGCAGGCCCCGGACCTGAGCGTCCACGCGGGCATGATCCAGCGGCTCAAGGTGATGGCCCAGCTGGACCTGACGCAGACCCGGCGCCCACAGGACGGCAAGTTCCGGTTCACCCACGGGGATCAGGTCATCGACGTACGCCTGAGCCTCCTGCCCACGGTGCACGGCGAGAACGGCGTGATGCGTCTGCTCCGCCCGGCCTCTGCCATCGGCTCGATCCATGACCTGGGCATGCCCAGCGATATGGCCGAGCAGTTCGAGCAGATGGTCGCCAAGCCCCACGGCATGGTGCTCGTGACCGGGCCGACCGGATCGGGCAAGACGACCACGCTGTACACGGCGCTGTCACACATCAACTCGCCCGTCCGCAACATCATGACGATCGAGGACCCGGTCGAGATCCGTCTGCCGATGATCCGGCAGATCCAGGCGAACCACGAGATCGGTCTCACGTTTGCCAGCGCGCTGCGCTCGATTCTCCGCCAGGATCCGGACGTCGTGCTCGTGGGTGAGATCCGGGACGAGGAGACCGCGAAGATTGGTGTGCAGGCGGCCCTCACGGGGCACCTCGTGCTCTCGACGCTGCACACCAACGACGCTGTGGGATCCGTCGCACGCCTGCGGGACTTTGAGCTTCCGCCGTTCGCCATCAACAACGCGCTGCTCGGTGTGATCGCGCAGCGCCTGGTCAGGCGGGTCTGCGATACCTGTGTGGAGAGCGTCACGCCAACGACGGCCGAGCTGAGCTCCGTGGGGCTTCCGCCCACGGACTCCGAGGGCTTTGTCAGCGGGCGAGGCTGCTCCCGGTGCATGAACACGGGCTACCACGGGCGTCTGGGCGTGTACGAGATGCTGCGTGTCACCAGCGCGATCCAGCAGCTGATCGAGCAGGACGCGACCACCAACGAGATCGCCGCGTGCGCCCGGCAGGGCGGGATGCGCACGATGCTCACCGACGGCATCGGCAAGGCCCGTCTGGGCCTGACGGGGATCAGCGAGCTGGCCAAGCTCAACGCTTCGATGGATCAGGACCTGTCCACGCAGCCGAGGGTTGCCGCATGAGCCTCACAAAGTACAGCTACAACGCGCTGGACGCCGCGGGCGCCAAGTGCAAGGGCAAGGTCAGCGCCAAGAGTGAGCAGGAGGCGTACCGCATGCTCTCGTCGCGGGGGCTCACGCCGACAAAGATCGCCACGGCGGGCGCCTCGCGGGGACCGATGACTCGCGACGCCATCAAGCTCGAGGACGTCGCGGCCTTCACGCGCGAGCTGAGTGTGCTCGTCGAGGCGAAGATCCCGCTCGGGCGGGGCCTGCAGAGCATCGCTGAGCACGAGAGCCGCCCGCGCCAGCGGGAGATGGTCAGGGACCTGGCCTCGATGATCGAGGCGGGCTCCCGGATCACAGACGCGCTGACGAAGTACAAGGACGTGTTCGGCGAGGTGTACATCGAGACGATGCGCGCCGCCGAGAAGACGGGCAACCTGGGCGAGGTGACGATGCACCTGGCTGACATGCTCGAGAAGCAGATCGAGAGCGGGCAGCAGCTCAAGCGCGCCCTGACCTACCCGGTCATCGTGATGGTCTTTGTCACGCTCGCGCTGGGCGTCATCATCATCTTCGTGGTGCCCCGATTCGGGAAGATCTTCGAGGCCAACGGCGTTGAACTGCCCCTGACCACACGCGTTGTGCAGGCGATCGGGGACTCGATCAAGGCCGCGTGGTGGGGCTACGCCGCCGCGCTGGCCGGGACGATCGTGGGTCTCGTCGCGGCCTATCGCACGCCGAGGGGGCGTGACCTGTTCGAGCACGGGCTGCTGCGTATCCCGCACATCGGGAAGATCGTTGTCGCCACCACGACCGCGCGATTCACGCGGGTGCTGAGCATCTGCCTCGGCTCTGGCCTGGACCTGATGGAGGCCGTCGAGATTGGGGGGCGTGCCACGGGTCGCCCGCTGTTCATCCGCGAGGCGGACGCGATGTCCGACAGCCTGCGCAGCGGCGAGATGCTCGCGGAGGTCGTCCAGACGTCGAACTACCTGCCCGGCTTCGCGACCCGGATGCTCGGCGCGGGCAAGGACTCGAAGGAGCTGGCCAAGGCGAGCTCGGTGATCGCCCGCCACTATGACCGCGAGGCGGAGCACCTGTCCAAGAACATCAACTCACTGATCGAGCCCATGATGACCATCGCGATGGCGGGCATCGTTCTGCTCGTCGCGTTGTCCGTCTTCCTGCCCATGTGGCAGATGATCAAGATCAGCCACTGACACGGAGGCAACTAGCCATGTACACCGGACCCGCCCCCGCTCGCGCCCGCGCGTTCACCCTGCTCGAGATTCTTTCCGTGGTGATCGTGCTCGGGATCCTCGCCGCGATCGCGGTGCCCCAGTTCATCGGCGTCACCGACGAGGCCCGCACGACGTCCGCGCAGAGCACGCTCGCCGGCGCCCGATCATCGATCGCCAGCTACCGCTCGACCGCGGTCATCAACGGGTCCGATCCCTACCCGACGCTCGTCCAGCTCACGACCGACGGGGTCGTGTTCAAGTTCGACATGCCCGCCAACCCGTTCACCGGTGTGTCCGGGATCCAGTCCGTGAACTCGGCCCAGGCCGCGGCGAGGACCGTCTCCAGCCCGACGTCGTACGGCTGGAACTACTTTGTGGACAACGCCGCGTCCCCGCCGACCGCGGTTTTCTACGCGAACTCGAGCGATGTCACCACCGCCAGCGACGGCGCTGGCGGGCTGGCGACCGCCAACGAGCTCTGAGGGGGACGGCGCGTGTTCGCCAGAGGATCATCCCGGTTTCGCGCGTTCACCCTCGTCGAGGCGATGGTGGTTGTGATTCTCATGTCGATCATCGCGGTCACCGTGCTCCCGGCGCTGGGGAACCTGGACGAGGCGCGGCGCGGCGCCGCGGTGGACGAAGTGGCACGCGTGCTGACCCACGCCCGCTCGCTGGCGATGGCCTCGGGCCGGCCCAGCGGCGTCTCGTTCGAGCTGGGCGCTGAGACCATCCGGGTCATGACCATCGAGACCACGGGCGGGGCGCCGACCCCAGCCGCGGACGCCCTGGGCCAGCCCGAGCCCGCTGTAGCGCTGCCTGACCTGTACGCGGGTGTGGAGCTCGTCGGCATCACGCACGGCGACGGGTCCACGGCCTCGGGTGTCGTCTGGTTCGGGTTCGACGGCGTTCCCCGCCTCAGAGACGCGGGCGGCGCCCTCGTTGGCCCGTTCACACAGGACGCGGTCGTCGAGCTGACGGGCTCGCGGACCGTCAGCATTCGCATGGGCACAGGGCTGGTGGAGTGATGATGCGCACTGCTCACCACAGGCGAGGGTTCAGTCTGATCGAGGCCGTGGTCGTCATCATGGTCTTGGCGATCTCAGTCCCACCCTCGCTCCAGCTCCTCGACTCTGCGGCGTCGACGCGGGCGGACGCGATCAACGCCACCCGCGCGACGCTGCTCGGCGCGAGCGTCCTTGAGCATGTGCTTGCCGACGTGCACAGCACGGACCCCGGGCTCGGGTTTACGGCGCTGAGCGATGCCGACGCCTACCTGAACACGGGCGGCTCGGGCCTGGTGGCGCGCATCTCGGGCGTCACCGGTGGCTACGCGTCGCTGGGCCTGGACTACAGCGTCACCATCGGCCCGCTGGCCCAGGCGGACGGGGTTGTCTCTGGCGACCCTGATTTCGATGTTTACCGGCGCATCACCGTCACCGTGACCTACCCGTCGGCCGCCGACGGCACGATCAACATGCCCATCAGCGCCATCGTCGCGGAGGTCGGGCCATGAGAAGCAAACCGAACTCAGGGCGCGTCGCCCGGGGGCTCACGCTGCTCGAACTGGTCGCGGCGATCATGATCATGTCCGTGATTTCGGTCTCCGTGTTCCCCGTGATCGCGTCGGCCGCGGACGCCTACGCCTCGGCCACGCGGACCCGCAAGGACACGGAACGCATCGCCTTCGCGCTCGAACGCTGCATCCGCCTGCTCCGCGAGGCTTCGGGAACCGACCCCGTCGGCGCCCTGGATATCGCGTCGGCATCGTCCAGCAGCGTCCTGTTCGGGGACGGGCGCGGGCTGAGTCTCTCGGGAACGGATCTGCTGTACCTGGAGTCGGGCCTGCCCGATGCCCCCCTGTGTCGCGACGTGACACTCTTTGAGATCGAGTACCTCGCGAACGACGGCGCAACCGACACCATCGGCGCCCCCGAGACCTCGCAGCGGTTCAACATCACCCTCACCGCGGGCGGGCTCACGCTCACCGGCTCCGCGTTCGCCCGGGCAAGGATCGGGGACTGATCGATGCAACGCGCTCACGCTCATCCGCCCGGGTCGAGGCGGGGCATCGCGATCGCGGTGCTCGTGATCATCTTCGCGATGATCAGCTTTGTCGTGATCGCGGCGGTGGCCGGGTCGGGTGGTGATACGCAGGCGTCGGCGCTCCGCGTGGAGACCGCCCGCGCGTTCTACGCGGCGGAGAGTGGGGCGATCATTGTCTTCCGATCGGTCTCTGCGGGTGACGATCTGCCCGTGTCCGGGAGTCAGATTGACCTTGGGGACGAGGTCATCGAGTTCGTTCAGACACCGCCCAGCGGGGTGGGGACCGCCGTGATCGAGGGGCGAGCGGGCCTGGCGCGCCGTCGGATCAATCTCGAGATCCAGTAACCAGCGGGGCGAGGGCCGATAACCGCCGGGCGTGGGCGGGTGCGTCCAAAGTGGGGGGTCGATTGGGCCGATAGTTCAGGCATCACTGGGCATCGGTACGCCCTCTCGCGGGGACTCTCGTTATGCGGTTTGGACAGCCTCGACTTCTCCTGAGTCTTGCGCCGTCGCAGATTGATGCGGCGTTGGTGGTCGGCAAGCGCGTGCGGGCCACCAAGCGGGCCAAGCTCAGCCCAGCGGTCTGGGAGGAGGCGTGGAGCGAGGGGCTCTCGCCTTACGACCTGACACTCACCTCGCTTCTGAAGTCGCTGGGCGCTCCCAAGAACGTTCAGACTCGGGTGCTGTACACGAGCCCGGGCGCCATCTCCGATGTCAAGCACGCGCTGAGCGACGGAGAGGACGGCGTCAGCGCGGCCCGGCTCGAGGTGCTCGAGAACATCTCCAACTCGGGGGTGCAGTACATCTCCGGAGCGACCCGCCTTGCGCACGAGAACGGCGCCAACGTGCTCGTCACCGCCGATCGCGACCTGAACGCCCAGGCGATCTTCGCCTGGCTGGCCCGGTGCGGATGCCGCCTTGAGGCGCTGATCCCCACCCGCGCGATCGCGCTGCGCTCGGTGATCCGTGACGTGACGTCGCGCGAGGATGACGGCACGGTGACCTGCTACCTGGGCGAGCGTACGACGGTGATCGCGAGCGGTGGCTCGGGCACGCTCGAGTCCATCCGCAGCATCGACTTCGGATTCTCGCTGCTCGTCGAGGCCTTCGCCCGCGGGCTGCGTCAGGACGTCGAAGAGGGCGGCGACTCGGAGATCTGCACCAACCACACCGAGGCCCGGGAGCGGCTGTTCGAGGTCGGGCTGCCGACCGGGAAGCCCTCGCCCAAGAGCGCTCAGCTCAGCCGCAAGGTCATGCCCCTGCTCCAGCCCGTGCTCCAGCGGTACTGCATCGAGATCAAGCAGACCATCCGGTTCGGGGTTCCGCAGACAAGCTCAAACAGCCGGACGCTGAGGCTGATCGGTCCGGGCGCCGCGATCCATGGCTTCCTCGAACCGCTCAGAGAGTCGATCGACAACGAGGTGAGCATCGAGCCCGAGTGGGCCGGGTTCGATCCCGACTCGGTCTGTCCGACACTGAGCCTTGAGCATGACTACATCGAGGACGATGCGCCGGAGCTCCGTCTCGTGCCGCGCATCGTCTCGGAGCAGAACGCGACACGGCTGATCACCGCCGGGGTTCGGACCGGCGTGCTCTGCGCGGGGCTGCTGCTCGCCGTCGAGGGTGGGTACCTGTACAAGCAGCGGGCCGAAACGGCGAGCACGCTCAGGATGCAAGCGCCCGACCTGGCACGCGTCCGGGATCACCGAGCCCAGACCGAACTCGCGAACTCGCTGTCGAGCTCGCTCGATACCGCGGCGACCATGACCGTGGGACGTCTGGCCGAGCGCCCCGACTGGTTCGCGGTCATGGCGGAGCTCGCCGCGTTGAGATCGGATGACGTCCGGTTCAACGACGTTCGCGGCTATCGTGAGGACGGGGCCGTCCTCATCGGGATCGAGGGCTGGGCGGCGGTGGGGGGCGAGTCCGACAGAGGACTCAGCGCACTGATCGAACAGCTCCGGGTCTCACCCTTGTTTGTCGATGTTCAGCTCGGCTCGACGAGCCTTGTCGATATTGATGGGTCGCGGGCGAAGCGGTTCGCGCTCCGCCTGACCCCCCGGATGTTCGCGCCGCGGGCGCCTGGTTTCGGATCGGGAGAAGACATGCGGGCGGAGGTGGAGCCTTGAACACTTCGTCCGCACGGAACTATATCGTCCGCCTGGCCGTCGTCTCCTCGGTCGCGTGCGCCGCCTGGTACTTTGTCGTCCGCCCGCTCGGGGCAGGGCTCGAGGTACAGCGAGTGAGTCTCGCGGCGGCAACCGCAGAGATCGAGGCGGGACAGACTCAGATTATCATGAGCCTGCAGGAGCCCGGAGAGGTCATCCAGGAGCTGCGGGAGCAGGCCGAGAGCCTCAAGCGGTTCTGGAGCATCTCGGCCGACGCGTCCGTGCTCTACGAGGAGATCGACGCCGTCGCCAAGCGGTATGGCGTGGTGGTCGAGCGGGTCGAGCCCAGCCGGGGAGGCTCGAAGGGCGCCGTCGGAGATGAGCAAGAAGACGCCCCGGCCTTCAACGAGATCGGGTACAGCATCGAGCTCGTCGGGAGCTACGAGGGGGTTGCCCGCTTCATGCGTGCCATCCAGAACGAGCTTGGCATGGCCCGCATCGACACGGTCAGGATCACGCCCGCCCTCTCGATCGACCAGGCGACTCAGGTCCGGGCATCGATCAAGTCAACCCACTTCCAGGCGAACGGCGGGCTGGCCGCGTTTGAGAAGAGCAAGGAGGCGTTGCCGTGAGCAGCTCCGTTCAGAGGCAGGCGAGAGCCATGCACTTTGTAGCCGTCGTCGCTCCGGTGCTGGCGGTCGCCCTGATCCGGTTCGCCGGCCCGCAGCAGGCAACGGCGAACATCGCCGCGCCCAAGTTCGAACCGACCGTGCTCGAAGCACGCGTCCCGTCCGGATTCATGAGCGAGGGCGTGCTCGGCGCCGCCGCGATTCACGCCCAGAAGCTCTTCAGCACCGGGATCACCGGCACGCCCTTCCCACCACCCGACGCTCAGGATCAGGCGCGCGACATCCTGCCAGAGGATCTGAGACAGCCCGGCCCGGCGTCCGGCGGGAACTCGGTTGAGGCCCCCTCGCTCCGCATCTCCGCGATCATGTCGCGTCGCCAGGGGGCCATCGCGGTGATCAACTCGCGAATCTGCACCGAGGGGACGCGTCTCGCCCCGGGGTGGACCCTTGACTCCATCGACGACCAACGCCGGACGCTCACGCTTGCCCACACATCGGGCAGGCGTGTCGAGCTGGCGCTCACCACGCCCTGAGACCATTCCGCCCGCTCGGGTGGACAGCCAGCCCGGAGCGAGCGATAATCGTTGCTCCGGGCGCATAGCTCAGTTGGCTAGAGCGCTGCCGTCACATGGCAGAGGTCACAGGTTCGAGTCCTGTTGCGCCCATTCGACTGTCGGCTCAGTCCCCTGAGCCCCGCCCCGTGCTGGCCTGCCCGCGTTTGACCGGAGCGGGCTTGCCATCTACGACGCGCGCCCGTGTGTGGTGAGCGCGTTAACACACGTGCCTGCCGAATCCGCCGATCGACCCCCGTCCTTACGCGGGGTCGCCGTCGGGCGCGGGTGGTCTTGCGGGGGGCACAAGCCTGTCCAGGTCTGTGATGGATCTGATGTGCAGGTCTCGCTGCGGGAACGCGATCTCGACCCCCTCCTGGCGGAACTGACGGATAATCTTGTTGTTCACCTCGTGCCGGACAGGCACGAAGTGTTCGATGCTGGGGATGAAGACGCGCAGTTCGAAGTCCAGCGTGCTGTCCCCGAAGTTCTTGAAGACCACCTGCGGCTTCGGGTCTTCGAGGACCGGGCCTGTCTCGCGGGCGATGCGGAGCAGGATTCGCTCGACCTGCGCCGGGTCGGATGAATAGCTGACACCGACAGGGATCGTCACTCGCATGACCTGATCGGACAGCGTCCAGTTGATCACTTCTGAGGTGATGAACGTCTTGTTCGGGATGATCAGCTCTTTGCGGTCCCAGTCGGCGATGGTCGTCGCGCGCATCCGGATCCGCGAGACCGTCCCGCTCACCCCGCCCACAGTGACGGTATCCCCGATGCGGATCGGGCGCTCAGCCAGGATGATCAGGCCCGACACGAAGTTGGCGAAGACCTCCTGGAGCCCGAATGCGAGGCCGAACGTCAGCGCCGCGGCGAGCCACTGCACCTTGCCCCACGTGATCCCGATGGTGTTGAAGGCGATCACGATGCCGACGGTCGCGATGAGATACCGCATGACCGTGTTGAGCGCGTACCGGCTTCCGGCGTCGAGCGGGAGCCGTTGCAGCAGGACGATCTCGAGCAGGCCCGGGACGTTCCGGAACGCGAGCCAGGTCGCAACGAGCAGCAGGACGGCCAGTCCCGCGTCGGCGAGCGTGATGATGGTCTCCGGGTCCTCGTCGCTGATCGCGCCGGGCGGTTGCTCAGATCGCGGTTCAACGGCGCTCCCGGGAAGGGCGCCCGTGGGTGGGGGGGCGCTGGCGCTTTCACTCGGCTTGGTCACGACCTTTGGTTCGCCCACCAGTTCGACGGTTTCTGCGCCCGAGTCCACGATCTCGATGCTGGGCCACAGGCGGACCCGTTCGGCCATCCTGAGTGCGGGCATGGCCTCCGACCAGATCAGGTAGAAACCGATCACGATCGAGACGGTGATGGCCGCGCGGAAGAGCTGCTTCGTCTGCCCGCTGATGGCCGGGAGGTTCACCTTCTCGTCGTCCATCGGGCCCGCCAGTGACTGGGGCGTTCCTCCGCTGGTTTTGGTTGCATCGGACTCGGTCGCCGCCTGTTCCCTCCGGCGCCGAGCGTCCTCGACGGCGACTCGGCGCCTGGCGATGAAGAGCCACCGGAGCAGGATCGCGTCGGCAAACACGAGCGTCAGGATGAGCACGAGGGATTCCTCGAACCGTGCCTCCAGACGCATCGCGGTGTAGTAGAACCCGAACCAGCTCAGCACCGCGAACGCGATCGGTGACAGGACGATGAGCGGGTGCCAGATGAGACGCAGCCGGTACAGGGCCCCGGCCTTGTTCCGCTCGAGGAACTGGCCGAGGACCGGCCCCCCTGGGCGGAGGATCCTGTGGAGGAACAGCGTGAGGGCGAGCAGGCCGATCGTAAAGAACGAACGACCCAGGGTGGCGTTGACGGGCTCCGGGGCCTCGCGGTCGATCGCGAACACCAGCACCGCGCAGGGGACGACGATCGGGAGGAACCAGCGGAGCTGCCTGCGGATCGGTCGGGTGTGCTTGGGCGGCCACCGGAAGTGCGCGTCCCCGAGACCCTGCGCCCGCAGTGCGTGACGCAAGAAGAGCAGCGGGAAGAGCATCAGCGCGACCGTCTGGAGTGACGAGCCGAACGCGATGCCGAGGGGGATCTGCTCCTGGGGGCGTTCCAGCAGCCAGCCAACGCCGTACAGCGCGAGTGGGATGGGCGCCGCGAGCACGAACGTGAGCGCGAGGGCCGCGAGCGTGTACGCGAACCGGTCGCTGCTGTAGCGTGAGACCCGGTCCCCGATTCGACGGATCAGGATCCGGGATCGGAACCCGAAGGCCCAGAACGCGAGCAGCAGGATGGTGAACGAGGGGATGGCCAGGCGGTGGTCCAACGCATACGCCAGGCTCTTTGATGTCGCGTCGCGCCACTGGCTGGGATCGATGATCCAGGCGACACCCTCGCGCACCTCGCTCATGCTCGGGCGAGAGTCCCCATCGACACTCCTGACCCACAGAATCCGCTCCTCGATATAGGCCGCGTGAACACGGGTCGCCCGCAGAAGCTCCTGCTCGGCAACCCTGAGGCTGCTCAGCTGTTCCCGGTGCCGGAGCTGGTCCGCGATGAGCTGATCCAGGAAGTCGCGCCGAGCCGACGCGAGATCTCTGGCGATCAGCTCGAACTCGGGGGGGAGAGCGGTCTCGCTGGTGGGGGTGGCCTGGGCGATCAGACGCTGCGCCACGCGATCGATATCCCCCGCGGCAAGCCGCTCTTCCTGGAGCTCGATCAGTTCGTACTCGGCGTTGTCGAGCCCGTTGCGTGTCTTGCGGAGACTCTGTCGCAGTTCAAACTGATCGGGCAGGCTGTCATAGAGGCGTCGCAGACGCAGCCCCGTCGCTCGGCTCAGCCCGATCGCCCCGACTCGCTGCTGCACCGATGCGAAGCGCGTCTTGAGATCAGCGTCCATCGCCCGCAGGGTGGATGCCCGGCGTGCGATCTGATCGATCTGATCGGAGATGCTGCCCGGCCCCGCCCGCTCAGCGGCCCGGCGCGCGGAGTCCTCGGCGAACTGCTTCAGGACCGGGTGCTGCTGGGCCGCCTCGCGGCGCAGTCGCTGCGCTTCCTTGGCCGCCTGCTCCACGTCCGCCTGACGCTGACGGGTTACCGTGCTCTGCAGCCGCTCAACTAGCTGCTCGGCCTCGGTCACCCGGCGCTGGGCCAGATCGCGACGTGCCGGGAGCAGCTCCACCCGAGAGTCGTAGAACGCGAGCTCCGCCTCGAGTGACTCGATCTCACGCGTCAGCGCCGCCTGGCGAGCGAGGTACAACGCTCGCCGAGCGGCAAGCATGACCTGAGGCTCACCCTCAGAACCCGCGAAGGGGCCCGTGTCTGCGGCCTGCTCCCGCACCCGCGCGATACTCTGCGGGATCACGCCCCGCCGGTCTCGTCTGCTCGTGGTGACCGTCTGAAGCTCCGAGACCCGCTGGCGGGCGGTCTGGAGCCCGGCGGTCGCCGTCGCGAGTTCTTGTTCCAGCTGCGTCAGGGGCCTGGTGTCGGGGTCGGGCGCCGCGGGCGCGACGGGCGCCAACGCCAGCTCCTCGCGGATCGCCTTGAGTTCCTGCGGGGCGCGTTCAGCGTCGGCTTTGTACACCGCGATCTGGTCGGTCAGGGCGTTCGCGCGCTTGACCTCTTCCAGCGCCTTGAGCAGCACCTCTCTCGCGGCTTCGGCCACCGCCTTGACACCGCCCTCCAACGCCTCGAGATCGGCGAGCTGATTCTCGACCGAAGCGACCGTCGGCTGCTGGCGGGCCTGGATCGAGAGGGGGGCCTGGGCCTGGCCCAACGCGAGACGCCCCATGGCAGCACAGACGCAGAGCACGAGGTAGAGCATGGAGCGTGACCGCATTTGGTCATAGTAGGTGACCCCCGGATGCCGCGGACCGGAGGCAGGAAGAGTGGAGCCGATCGACAGGTGCACAGCGCGTGTGATTCCCCCCGACCCTGACCCGATGGACCCGCGCGCCAGGTCCCAGCAGGAGCCAAAGCAAGACCTCTCCCCCTCCGCGACCGGGAGTCACCCAGTCCAGGTCCGCCATAGAAAAGCGGGCAACCCCGAATGGGTTGCCCGCTCGCATGGTCTCAGTTGTCTCGGCGTTGCGCGACGTGCGCCTCGACGGGATCCGATCAGGCGTCAGCCCGGGAGAACGATCGGGCGTCCGGTCGGGTTGATCGGGTCTGTCGGGTCACAGAACCCAGGGACCCACCGCCCCATGAAGATCGTGACGTCGGTGAAGTCCCAACGCCCGTCGGAGTTGAGGTCCGCGAAGAGGTTCTGCGCGTTCAGGAGGTCGAGGAAGAGAAGGATGTCCGTCACGTCCACGATCCG
>JAJDDH010000339.1 GCA_029260415.1 Phycisphaerales bacterium
GGTCCAGGGCAGGAGGATGTCGTCCGAGTCGAGCAGGACGATGTAGTCGCCCAGCGCCTCAGCGATGGCGGTGTTGCGCGCGACGCCCACCCCCGCGTTCTCCTGCTGGAACACACGCACGATCCCCGGCAGGCGATCCACGTAGCCCTGGAGGACCTCGAGCGTGTCGTCCGATGAGCCGTCGTCCACAACGACGATCTCGTCGTACTCGCCCAGCTGGTCGATGCAAGAGTCGATCGCGCGGGCGCAGTCGCTGGCGCGGTTGTACGTCGGGATGATGACGGAGATGGTCATGAGGCTCTCCGGGCAGAGGAGGTCGGGACAGCGTCGAAAGGAACCGGCGTCGGGGGCGGGGGCGCGAAGCGGGCGATGAACCGCCCGAGGGCGCCCGGCGCGGCGTCCGACGCGTGGTCGATCAGCTCGCCCCACGCGCTGGGCATCAGCGAGCGGATGAACACGGCGTACGAGACGCAGCCCGCGACCCCGCCCGCGAGCAGCGGCAGCCAGGGCGAGGGGTGCAGCGGGCGGGTCAGCTCGGCAACGCCCCAGCACGACGCGGTCGCCAGGGCGCCAACAAACAACGGCATGACGAACGGGCGCAGCGCCTCGCCCGCGGGGCGGCGCGTCGCCAGGGCGTAGGTCGCGGGCTCGAGGACGATGACGAAGGCGCTAAAGCCCAGCGCGACCATCCAGACCTGCCCGCTCGAGGCCGTCGCGGAGGCGACACCCATCGCGCCCAGGACCGCGACGACGGAGAGCTTGAACTGGGTCTTGTAGCGGGCCTGGGCCTGGAGGGCGGCGCCGCCGGTCCAGCCGAACGTGCGCAGCGGGATCGCGATGGAGAGCATCTGGAGCACGATCGCTGCGGGCGCCCAGCGCTGCGGGAAGACCGCGTTCATGAAGTCATGGGCCAGCGGGATCTGGAACCACGCCAGCGGGATGACCGCGAGCATGAGCAGGCGGGTCGAGCGCTCGAGCGCGAAGGCCTGACGCACGGGCTCGCTGTTGAGGCGCGCCAGCGTGGGCAGCAGCACGCGCCGCACCGCGTGCCCCAGGATCATCAGCGGCTGCAGCGCCAGCGCGAAGGCGAAGTAGAACAGCCCGACGGCCGCGGTGGTCTGGAAGATCCCCAGGAAGATCGACCCGGACTGCGTCATCAGGGTGTACAGCCCCGTGGCGCCGAAGACGAACACGCTCGCGCCGATCAGGTGCTTCCAGCGGTGGGCCTGGAAGTTCCACGCGGGTCGGACGGGGGCGTTGTACCAGTAGACGATCGCGGTGACCGTCGCGAAGACGAGCCCGGGGACGACGATGGAGTACGCCCCGAAGCCCATGAACGCGAGGGCGATGGTCAGCAGGGTCTTGCCCACGACGTTGATCACGCCGAACGAGCCCAGGAGCCCGAAGCGGAGCTGCCCGTGGAGCTGGGCGTCCGCGGCGACGCCCAGGTTGTGCATGAGGGTCGTCAGCGCCAGGACGCTGAGCAGGCCGACGAGCTCTGGCTCGCCGTAGAGACGGGCGACGATGGGCGCGCTGCCCAGCAGCAGGGCCATGCCGATGAGCCCGGTGATGACCGAGAGCCAGAACCCGGGCGTGACCCAGAGGTGGGGCTTGCGGTGGCGCTGCGTGAGCACCTCGCGCAGGCCCGCCTGCGAGACGAGCGAGACGAAGATCGACACGCTGAAGGCGAGCCCGACGAGCCCGAAGGCCTCGGGCACGAGCAGCCACCCGAGCACGAGGTTGCCCGCGACGCCCGAGAGCTTGCCCGCCATGGACTGGAGCAGGAGCCACGAGACCCCGCGCGCGGCGGTCCGCCCGAGCGAGGGTCCGCCCGGATCGCCCGCGCCGGGCGGGCTCTGGTCTGGTGAGGTCTGTGCGCACATACCGCGTCCGCTCCCGGGAGTGGTTCCCTGCACTCACGGTCGGACCGGGCGGGGGCCCGCTTGAGGGGGAGGGACGGATCCGGGCGATTGGTCGGATTCGCGTCCGAGAATCGAGGAGATTGCGGTACGCTGACCGGTTCGCCGTGATGGGCATGGAACTGAACGGGCGGAGGAGGAGCGGATGAAGTTCACGCGATGGAAGACGGGCGCCGCGCTGGCTGGCGCGCTGGGCCTTGGCGGGCTTGCGGCGGCGCAGCCGATCCGGATCGACGGGCGGTTCGACGACTGGAGCAGCGTCCCCCCCGGGCTGACCGACCCATCGGGCGACGCGACGGGGGCGATCGACCTGACCAGCGCCCGGGCCCACGCCGCGGGCACGGTTGTCTACGTCGAGTTTGACTCCGGGTCGACGATAAACATCGCGTCGGGACCGTCCTCCGACCAGGAGCTGTTCATCCGGTTCTTCCTGCCCGATTCCGGGACGAGCGTCTACGTGCAGCAGCACGACCCCAACCGCGTGTACGTCAACACCAGCTCGAACAGGCGGAGCTGGGCGGCGGTGGGGTTCGCGATCGCGCCGACGTATGCCAGCGATCGCTTCGAGATGAAGATCGATCTCTCCAGCGTCGGCGCTCAGGTGGGCGACGCCGTGCAGGTCAGCTTCGGACCCAACGGCACCGGCGGGCCTTCGAGCGACGACACGACCGGCTTCATCCCCCTCACGCTCGGGGGCGCCCCGCCCGAGCTGCACGTGGGCAGCGTCACCCGCGATCCCTGCGCGGCGCTGCGCCTGGCGAGCCTCAACGTCCTGACCAGCGGCCTGACCGACGGCGTTGCGGGCATCGGCGCCCTCGTCGACGCGGTCGACGCCGACGTCTACTGCTTCCAGGAGGAGTACAGCTCGAACGCGTCACAGGTCGGCGCCGCGCTGGCCTCGATCGACCCGCTGGGCGACGGCAACGCCTGGAACGTGCACATGGTCAACGACTGCGTCGTCGCCTCCCAGCGCCCCCTCATCCCGCTCGTCTCGTACAACAACACATACAGCGCCGCGATCGTGGACGGCGGCACGCCCGAGACCTCCGTCGCGGTTCTCTCCATCCACCCCAAGTGCTGCGGCTACATCGGTTCGTCCGAGGACGCCCAGCGGATCAGCCAGACCGCGGGCATGGTGATGACCATCGACGACCTCCGCGCCGCCCCTGTGGGCTCGGCGCTCGAGGCCTACCGGGAGATCCCGGTGGTCGTCATGGGCGACTGGAACCTGGTCGGCTCGCGCACGCCGCTGGACATGCTGACCTCGCCCGCGATCCCGGGCATGGCGCGCGTGCTGCTCCCCAAGCCCGGGAGCGACGACCACGCGACGTGGCGCTCGTTCAGCGGCACGAGCAACTTCGCGCCGGGCCAGCTGGATCTGGTCGTGTGCTCGGCGGACCGCCTCAACGTCCTCAACGCGTTCGCGCTGGACTCGGAAACGCTCAGCAACGGGCAGCTGAGCGAGCTGGGCCTGAACCCGGACGACTCGCGCGCGAGCGATCACCTGACGCTGGTCGTCGATCTGGCGGCGCGGAGCGTCGCGGATCTGGCGGACCCGGTCGGAACGCTGGACTTCTCAGACGTGCTGGCGTTCCTCACGGCGTTCGCCGCGGGCGGCGCCGAGGCGGACCTGGCCGCGCCGGTGGGAACACTGGACTTCTCCGACGTGCTCGCGTTCCTGAGCGCGTTCGGATCGGGGTGCCCGTAGGGGCGCAGAGAAAGGGCACGCGCCGAAGACGCGTGCCCGTTTGTTTCGTGCTTGGGTGCGAGCCTTACTGGTCGTGCCCGGTGAACGCGGGCATCTCGTGCCCCGCGTCTTTGAGCGTCTTCTCGCGACGGGCCAGCTCCATGTCGCCCTCGACCATCATCGTGACCAGCTCGTCGAAGCTCGTGGTGGGGACCCACCCGAGCTTCTCCTTGGCCTTGGCCGGGTCGCCCAGGAGCAGGTCCACCTCCGCCGGGCGGAGGTAGCGCTTGTCGAACTCGACGTACTTCTCGAAGTCGAGCCCCGCCTGGCTGAAGGATTTTTCAGCGAACTCGCGCACGGACCAGGTCTTGTTGGTCGCGACGACATAATCGTCCGCGACGTCCTGCTGGAGCATGCGCCACATCATCTCGACGTAATCGCCCGCGAAGCCCCAGTCACGCTTGGAGTCCAGGTTGCCCAGGAACAGCTTGCTCTGCAGGCCCATCTTGATGCGCCCGACGGCCCGCGTGATCTTGCGGGTGACGAAGGTCTCGCCGCGGCGCGGGGACTCGTGGTTGAACAGGATGCCGCACGAGGCGTGCAGGTCGTAGCTCTCGCGGTAGTTGACCGTCGCCCAGTGGGCCATGACCTTGGCGCAGGCGTAGGGCGAGCGGGGGTAGAACGGGGTGAGCTCGGTCTGGGGGGTCTCGATGACCTTGCCGTACATCTCGGAGCTCGACGCCTGGTAGTAGCGGACCTGCTGGCCCGACTTCTGCTGGAAATCACGGACGGCCTCGAGAAGCTTGAGCGCGCCCATCGCGACCGTCTCAGCGGTGTAGATCGGCATGTCGAAGCTGACGCGGACGTGCGACTGCGCGCCCAGGTTGTACACCTCGTGGGGCTTGATCTGGTCCATGAGCATGGAGATGTTGTTGCCGTCGCACAGGTCGCCGTAGTGCAGGAAGAGCTTGGTGCCCGCGATGTGCGGGTCCTGGTAGATGTGGTCGATGCGGTCGGTGTTGAAGGTGGAGGCGCGCCGGACGATGCCGTGCACCTCATAGCCCTTGGAGATGAGCAGCTCGGCGAGGTAGCTCCCGTCCTGCCCGGTGATGCCGGTGATGATCGCGCGCTTGCCGGTGTGTGTCTGATCGCTCACGGCTCGAACTCCTCAGAGGCTCTCTGGCCCGCCCGGGATCGTGCTCGGGGCGGGAAGGATCGGAAGGGTAGGGGACCCGAGCGGGCCGCCCACGGGCCAATCCATCGGCCGGATAGGCCCTCGTCTCCGCCCCGGGGCGGCAGATGCGGGCAGGTCGTACGCCGCACCCGGGCGGGCCGTTCGGGTCCGGATCCATCATGGGACGAACAGGGCCAGGTGGCGCGCGTAATGGGGAAGTCTGCAAGCGGCGGGCCCCGGGGGCCGATCAGGGGCGTGAAGGAGTGCTGATGGACGCCGGCTCCGCCCTCGCGGGCGATGAAAAACTCGACAGGGCCCGCGCCCGCCCTCTGTGGCGGAGCCTGCTCAAGCTCGCCAGGCCCCACCAGTGGTCCAAGAGCGTGTTCGTGCTTATCGGACCCGTGTACGCCCTGAGCGATGGCAAGGACGGGATCGACGGCCCCTGGACGCTGATCTTTCCCGCGCTGCTCGCCGCGATCAGCTTCGCGCTCGCCTCCAGCGGGTGCTACGTCTTCAACGACCTGATGGACGTCGAGGCCGACCGGATCCACCCCCGCAAGCGGTACCGCCCGCTCGCGTGCGGCAGCGTCACGACGGGGCAAGCGATGGTG
>JAJDDH010000340.1 GCA_029260415.1 Phycisphaerales bacterium
CTGGCGGTTGTTCTGGTACAGGCTGTTGAACGTGTGGAAGAACTCTTCCTGCGTCCGGTCACGCTTGGCCAGGAACTGGATGTCGTCGATCACCAGCAGGTCCACGTTGCGGAACCGGTGGCGGAAGTCGCTCATCGTCCCGTCCTGCACGGCGCCCAGGAACTGGCTCATGAACCCGTCGCACGAGATGTAGACCACCGTCGCGTCCGGGCGGGCCTGCTTGACCCGAAGGCAGACCGCCTGGAGCAGGTGCGTCTTGCCCATGCCCACGTCGCCGTGGACGAACAGGGGGTTGTACGCGCGACCCGGGCTGGCGCTGACGGCGACGGCCGCGGCGTGGGCAAACTCGTTGTTGGGCCCGATGACAAACGTCTCGAACCCGAAGTCCGGGTTGATGGGCAGCGCGTCGGGGTAATCGGGGGGGATGGACTCGCTGAAGGTCGAGGTCTCGGGCTCCCCACGCACGGGGGGGGGCGGCGGCGGGGCCGCGGGCTCGGCCTTGGCCCGGGACCTGGAGGGCTTGGCCTTGCTGCGCTCGAAGGCGGAGGCGTCGTCCTCGGGCCCGAGGAAGCGGACGCCGATGAGCTGGCCCGTCGCGGAGCGGACGGCGTCGTTGAACGCGTCCAAGCACTCGCGGCGCAGGTAGTTCTGATGCAGGGCCGAGTGGGCGCGGACACCGAAGGCCCCCGAGGCGATGCCCAGGGGTTCAAGCTCGCGGAACCACTGACGGCACACCACCGGGTGGCTCGACCGCAGGAACGCAAGAACGTCATCCCAGATCCTGCGATCGGGGTCGCTCATAGCAACACAGCCTCTTTGTCTGATGGAGCAAGCCGCGTGCGGTTCGCCCCTGCCGGTTCACACAACCCAATCAACATGACGCCCTCGCCCCGCGACCGCCTCCCATGGCGTTCACGATAGTCGGACGTCAACCGGGCAAACGTAATCGTGATTGACCCCGGTGTCAACCGCCCGTGATCAATTGCAGCGTTGACCTCATGCAACCGCCTGTCAGCACAAGACTCAGCCGCGCTGGGCCAGCTCGCGTTCGCGCCGTTCGGCCTCCTCGGCCTGACGCTCGTACCGCGCCCGGTTGGCGCGGTGGTCCATCAGCAGGTGCACCCTCGACGCCAGCTGCTCGCCCACCAGGTCCGCCAGCTGCTTGTGCGCAAAGCCCACGTGCGTGCGCCGGGAGACGTGCACCAGCACCATGTGCTCGCACTCGACCACGCGCAGCCACTCGGCGATGTCGTCGATGTGCAGGTGCTTGCCGATCTTGGCGCGCGAGCGGTGGTCGGGCTCGAAGAACGTGCACTCGCTGACGATGATCTTGGCGGTGCGCACGTCGTCCCGCAGCAGGTGTGCGCCCGGGAGCGTGTCGCCCGTGTTGGCGATGAGCGGGACCTCGAAGGCCCGCGTGATCTCCTCGCCCCGGTCCTTGAGCTCACGCAGTTTTTCCTGCGGGAACCCGTTGTACTCCTCGCGGAGCTTCGTGCGCTTCTCGACGATCGCGTACCCAACCGACGGGCAGGTGTGCTCCGTGTGGTAGGCTCGGAGCACCGTGTTGTTCTTGATCTCGATCTCCTGCTCGGGCTCGATCGTGACCAACTCGTAGGGCGTCTTCTGGCGCTCCAGATCGACAAAGCCCTTCATCATGGCGTGGATGTCGTTCTCGATGCGCTTGTCGCAGATGATCACGCCCGGGCCCATGCCCTGGAAGTTGCGCTGCGAGCACCAGTAGGCCAGGGCGCCGATGTGGTCCATGTGTCCGTGGGTGACGGCGCAGTACTTGGCGGCCAGCGCCGGACGCGGGCACAGGCCCATGTCAAAGACGATGTCCAGCTCGGGGATGTGGATCGAGGTCGCCTCGCCGGCGATCGAGAAGCCCTGGACGCGGTACGGGGGCAGCAGCAGGAAGCCGAGCGTGCCCTCGCGCGGGGGTGGTTTGGGGATCATCGCGGGAATCTCCTTCGACCCGCGCTGTCGCGCGGGCGGGAACCAACGCCCGGGCCACACAGCCCGGACGAGCGGATCGTAGGCCCGGCACTCCGACACGCCGCTACGCTGGACCCATGAGCCAGGATCCACCGAGCGGCGCCGAATCCGAGATCGACACGAGCACGACAGCGGTGATCAAGCGCCTCGGCCCGGCCGCGGTGCTGGGCGTGCTCTGGGCGGCGATGCCGCTGGTCATCGGGCTGACGGTCTTCATCGGCTTCCGCCAGGAGGTCGCCGACTGGCTGCGTGACCAGGGGATGCCCGAGGGCGGGCTGATCTATGTCGCGGGCTTCGCGCTGTGCGCCGGGCTGGGGCTGCTGCCCACGTGGACGCAGGCGGTCATCGGCGCGTACGCGTTCGGGATGTGGACCGGGTTCGGGCTGGCGTGGGCGGGGTTCACGGGCGCGGCGCTGATCGGGTTCGTCGTCACCAAGCTCGTCGCGGGGCGTCGGGTGGAGCGGGAGATCGAGTCGCACCCCAAGGCGCTGGCGGTGCGTGACGCGCTGGTGGGCAAGGGGTGGCTCAAGACGGTCGGCGTCGTGGCCCTGGTGCGGGCGCCGTTCAACTCGCCGTTCAGCATCATGAACCTGACGCTGTGCGCCGCGGAGACGCCGCTGAGCGCGTACATGGTGGGGACGGTCGTGGGCATGGCGCCGCGGACGCTGGTATACGCGTGGGTGGGGGCGCAGGTGCAGACGCTGGACAAGCTGGCGCTGCCGCTGTGGGTGAAGATCGCGGGGATCGTGAGCGTGGTGATCGTCGCGCTGATCGTGGGGCACATCGGCAGCAAGGCGATCGAGAAGATCACGGGCGGCGTGGGCCCGTCAGCGGACGACCCAGCGGAGTGAGGCCAGCAGCCCGAGCCCCACGACCAGGCTCCCGGCGTTGCGCAGGTACCCCTCCCAGCGGACCAGGCTCGCGCGTCCATCGTCCTGTGACAGCAACCCGCCCATCTCGGGCGTCACGCCCAGCTCCACGGCGAACGGCGCGAACAGCTCGCGGGCCTTGGCCAACTCCTCGTCGGGCAGCGGTTCGTCTGCGCGCCGGCGCACGACCATCGTGTGGTCAAAGCTTGTCCGGGTGATCGCCCAGAACCCGGTGGAGATCACCCCGGGCTCACAGGTGAGGATGGCTCGGTGCACCTCGGGGTCGGACTGTCCCGAGCGGTATGCGTGGGCCACGGGGTCATCAAAGCTTGCGAGGCGGAGGGCGCCGCCCTCGTTGACGAGATACGCCATCGGCGGGCGGATGGCGTCGCAGTGGATCTCGGGGCGCAGGTGCTCGTGCACGAACGCGCCGGCCGTGGACTCGGCGGGGAGTGTCAGGACGTCAGCCAGCAACAACCCGCCCAGCACCAGACTCGCCAGCGGCGTGCACAGGAACGATCGGGAGCGTGTTGGGGGCGGTGCGTCGGCCATGGGTAGGGGAGTGAACTCGCGAGGGGCCCGGGTCTATTCCGAAGGGCGCAGAGCGGGGTCGCGGGTGTCGCTGCCACACTCGGGGCAGCGGTGCGTGGGCAGGCCCTCGATGCTGTACCTGCAGATCGGGCAGCGCCCTTGCTTGAGGCGTTCGAGGCGGATAGTACGCTGCTTTCGGGTGACAAATCCGTAGAGGAACGCGCTGATCCAGCAGAGGCACAGGATGTTGAGGATCACGCCCGACCAGACCACGCCGACGCGGACCGGCTCGCCCGGGCGGTAGCCAGCGAGATTCGGCGCGTACCACGAGTCCAGGGCCGCGTCGACGACGGCGGACTCGAGATCGCCATCGATCGTCTGCCCGTAGTTTTCGAGGACCCGGATCCGCGTGCCGTGTCGGCTGATCGTGTCGAAGAAGTAGCCCGAGGTCTCATGGACGCGCCGAACAGAGATCCACGCGGCGGGGCTCTGGTGTGACTCAAGTTCGGTGTGCGACTCATCGCACACGTCGTCCCCACAAACGACGAGTCCCTCATCGGTGATGTACGCGTACAACGACAGCCCCCGGTGACAGCGTGTCGAATACCCGAGGGCGGTCACGGGCAAAAGTATTATGGCCATCAGAAGGCCGATCCCGAGCAACGAGAGCACGTTCGGGTGCTGCGTCCACCTCAACCACTTCGGCGTCCGGTCCCACGGCTCCATAAGGCGTCGATACGCACCCTCACCCCGCCCGGGTCCGCCTACGCCAGCAGCGAGATCACGACCCCCGCGATGCAGAAGACCGAGAAGTTGTGGATGAAGTGGGCGGTCATGCACGCGATGATCGAGCCGCGCCACTCGCGCATGAAGCTGAACATGAACCCGAGGGCGATCAGCGGCGAGACCATGAGCGGGCCGTACGAGTGCAGGAACGCGAACAGC
>JAJDDH010000341.1 GCA_029260415.1 Phycisphaerales bacterium
CGGCGGCTCCCTCCCCGTCTTCCCCACCCCCCGCCAGCAGGGCTACCCCCAGCACGCCTTCACCCTCATGGCCCCCGGGCGCGCCATCGTCTACCACCACGGGCGCGGCGTCCCCCGCTCGGGCGGGTTCTACCCCCGCGAGGGCGTCCCCATCGCCCTGGGCCTCGACGCCGCCGCCAACGCACTCGACGACACCATCACCACCCTCGTCGGGCTCCACAACCAGGTCGGGACCGGTCTGTACGAGCAGCTCCACGCCAATATCACCGACGTGCTCGTCTTCGAGCGCTACGCCAACGGGCAGGCCAACTGCCTCGTCGCCGTCAACGACCGCTACGACGCGGGCGTTGACATCGTGACCGTCACCACCCGCTACCCCGCGGGCACGCGCCTGCATGAGCAGACGGGAAACGCCACCGACCCGGACGTGGACCCGCTGGGCCTCATTCAGGACACCGTCACCGTTGGCGCGGGGGGCAGCGTCAACCTCGTCGTCCCGCGCAACATCTCGACAACCGGGACCGAGCACGCCAAGGGCTTCCTCGTCTACTCCGAGGCCCTGCCCACCGCGTCACTGGGCGTCTCCAACCAGTCGGGCGTTATCGCCGCGGACCCGAGCAACTTCCCCGCGTTCTTCCGCCGCCTGAACGACATCCCGATCGTCTCCGCCGACACCTTCCGAATCACCGTCAACACCTCGCAGACCGACTCGCTCGACCCCAACACCGACGACAACGCCATCTTCAAGATCGACCAGGGCACGCAGGACTTCAACGCCAACGGCTCACCCGACATCCCCCTCGCCGCCGCCCTCTTCGGGGGCTACGAGCAGTTCGTCACCATCAACCAGCCCACCTTCGGCTCCGGGGGCACCACGGGCGTCTACTCCCAGGAGATCGACGCGACCACCCTCACCGAGGGCTTCCACTACATCTCCGCCCTCATCTTCCGCAACCGCCCCGAGTTCACCAGCGCCCTCTTCACCGAGGAGCGCGAGGTCGTCTACATCGACCGCCTCGACCCGGTCCTCGACATCCCGGGCATCGACGCCCCCATCGAAGACGGAAGCATGACCTTCCGCTTCATCAACCAGAACCGCACCGTCACCGCCCTGCACGCCTTCTTCGACCTGCCCAAGGGCCAGGACCCCGTGGCGCTGGCCGACCCCTTCAACGCCGCCTCCCGCTGGGACCGCGTCGAGTGGCGCACCACCCCCGACAGCCCCCTGAGCAACGGCGCCCACACCCTCACCGTCGTCACCTTCGAGCACTCCGGTCGCGCCTCGGTCTTCGAGTACGCCCTCACGATCGGCACATGCCCCGCCGACCTCGCCGAGCCCTTCGGCGTGCTCGACTTCTCCGACGTGGTCGCCTTCCTCAGCGCCTTCGGGACGATGAGCCCAGCCGCGGACCTCGCCGCGCCCTTCGGCACGTTCGATTTCTCCGACGTCGTTGCCTTCCTCAGCGCTTTCGGTGCTGGCTGTCCATAATCAGGGTTCTTGGACACCGCTCTTGATGCAACGTTCGGGCATTCGTTAGTCTGCCCCTGAGCGCGGATGCCCCGCGCCCACCCTCAGGGAGAGACCGCAATGACACACCGCGTTGTGACCCCGCTCGCGCTCGCACTGGCCGCCGGAATCACCCACGCCGCACCACCCCGCGTCATCTACTCCGAGATCCCGGGCGACCCCACCGCCCTCTGCCCGGGGACCGGCATCGAGTTCACTGCCCTGCTCGAGCTGCACACCAGCTTCGACGGCAACTGGTGGATCTTCAAGGGGTTCATCGACGACCCCGAGAACGACGTCATCATCTACGGCAACGGGACCGACGCCGCCAACGGCGCGCTCGCCGCTCGGGAGGCCATGGCGACAGGTCTGGGCGACGGCACCAGCCACAACTTCCTCGACTCCTCCTGCGGCATCAACGACCTGGGCGAGTACGCCTACGGCTCACGCCTCGACGGCGCCACCTCCCTTACCGACGAGATCATCCTCGCCTCCAACGACGTCGGAGGCGAGTCCGTCGCCTACCGCGAGTCCGACAGCGCCCCGGGCCTGGCCGATCCCAACGGCGCGGGCGACGAGGTCTACGGCAACTCCCTCAACTCCCCCAGCCGCCTCAACGATGGGACCGTCTGCGTCAAGGCCGACCAGATCGAGAACTGCGCCTCGTCCCACGAGTCCGCCTGCTACATCGGCAGCACCCCCGTTGCCCAGGAGGGCGAATCAACCGCCGGCGACGACACCTACGGCGGGTTCGCCGCCCTGGGCGGGAACTACTTCGACACCTCCGCCTCCGGGCTCGACTGGATCGTCGAGGCCGACATCGACCCCAGCCCCCTCGCCAGCGTCGAGGCCGTTGTCGTCAACGGGAACGTGCAGTTCCAGGACGGCGACACCCTCCCAGGCGCCGCCGCCGCGGTGGACGGAATCTTTGGCGTCCGCATGACCGGCGCTGGCAACTGGGTCGCCCGGGGCGACGTTGTTGGCGACGACGACTGGGTCGCGATCAACCTCGCCTCCCGCGGCGCCTTCTACATCCACACGGGCGACCCCATCACTTCCGGCTCCAGCGAGACCTGGGGAAACTCCATCGGAGGCGTCAACGCCGATTCCAACGGCAACTACATCATCTCGGGCAACACCTCGAACGCAGATCCCGACCTCGACAACGTCATAGTCCTCAACTCCGAGACCGTCATCCTCCGCGAGGGCGACCCCGTGGACCTGGACGGGAATGGCATTGCCGACGACGACGTCGAGGTCAACTCCTTCTCGCCCAACGACCTCGCCCTCAACCCCGACGGCGACGTTATCGCCTTCATCACCCTCCGCCAGACCTCCACCGGCACAACCCTGGGCGACGCCTTCATCGTCATCGACGTGCCCGCGAGCGGCTGCAACGCCGCCGACCTGGCCGAGCCCTTCGGCTCCCTCGACTTCTCCGATGTCACCGCGTTCCTCGTCGCGTTCAGCACCATGGACCCCGCCGCCGATCTGGCCGCGCCCTTCGGGTCCTACGACTTCTCCGACGTCGTCGCATTCCTGGGCTTGTATGCCGCCGGTTGCCCGTGATCTGAACGCAAGCACGCCCACTTTATGAAGTGGGGTCTCGAACAGGAGCCTCGCCCCTTGCACACGGGCGAGGCTCATTTCATGGTCCGGGTGTCGCCACAGTCCTCAACGACTTCGCACAGGCCTGCCCCTGATCCGTCCCAAACGCTACGATCCGCGGCACG
>JAJDDH010000342.1 GCA_029260415.1 Phycisphaerales bacterium
ACCAGGCGCGTCCAGCGCAGCGCCCCGGTCCGCAGGTCCAGGCCCACGAAATACTGGCTGACGAGGCGCCTGGCCCGCACGGCCTTGCGCGCCGTCACCACCACCGTCTGCCCGTCCACCAGCACCGGCCCGCGCACGCTCGTGTTGGAGAGCGCCTCGTCCAGGCGCGACACGTCCACCGACCAGAGCACCCGCCCCGTCGCCCGGTCCAGCGCGAAGACGCTCTCCCCGTCCTGGCGACCCCCCGAGCGGGCCAGCCCGCTGGTCGTCAGCAGCACGTCGCCCGCGATGGTCACGCTGGCGCTGTCCTCGAGCCCCTGGCCCAGGCGCTGGCGCGTCGCCTCGATGTACCGGTCCCGCTCGCCCTGGCCCGCGGGCGGGCCGATGCGACGCTGCCAGATCGAGCTGAGCGTGAAGCGGTCCCACGCGCTGACCGTCACTCCGTCCGAGACGTACAGCACGTCGCCCACGCTGCTGGGCATCGACCACGCGTAGGTGCGCGGGCGCGTCCGCTGACGCGCGGGCTGGTCGCGCAGCGGCGCGGGCGCGTCGATCACGCGCCGGTCCACCGGGCTGAGCGGCTCAGAGCGCAACGGCGTGTGCGACAACGACCCGAGATCGAGCGCCTCGCCCGTCCCCAGCCCGTCGAGCGCCGCGTGCACGCGCTGCTGTGCGCCGGGCGGCGGGGCGACGGGCGCCAGCTCGGGCTCGCCCAGCCCGCTCTGGCGGGCCCAGGCCCGCGCCAGCTCGCGCCACCGGTCGTCCGCGACGTACCGGCTCGCCTCGCCCAGCAGCGCCGCGGCGTCTCGCCCGCCCTGGCCCGTGCGCTGCGGGTGCCTGTCCAGCTGCGCCAGCGCTCGCAGGGCGCTCTGGAACCGCGCGTTCTCGAGGTGGACCTGCGCCACGCGCAGCGCCGCCTCAAAGCCCCAGGGCGTGAGCAACCGCGTGCGCTCCGCCTCGCCCCATCGCCCGGACTCGACCAGCGCCTGCGCCCGCGCCCCCTCGGCCTCGATGTACCGCTCCAGCAGCGGCGCGCTGCCCAGCAGGCGATCGTGCACCAGCTCGCGCACGGGCAGGAACAACGAGTCGTCGCCCTGCGAACGCAGCACGCGCTGCCCCTCGTCGTCGAGCAGACGCTGGAGCACGCGAGCGCCCTCGCTGTAGCTCTCGATCGAGAGCAGGTCGTCCAGGCGCCCGAGCGTGTCGGCCGCCAGGGGCGAGTCGTCGGCGTACACCGGGTTCTCGGGCTGGGCCGCCCACGCGGGGGGCGCGTTCCATCCGAGCCCCATCGCGAGCGCCAGCGCAAGCCCTGCCGTGGTCCGTTGTCTCATGCCGAAGCGTCCTTTCGCGGGGCCCAACTGGGGTCGTACGGGCCAGCGGGTGTCCGGTTCCCGGACCCGTCAGTCCCCCGGATCATCGGCGCCATCGCCCCGGATGTCCCAGCATCGCCCACCATCTCCCGCTGGGGTGGCGTCAGGCTCAAGGGTGGGCGGGGCGCGGCCGATGCACCGGGGTCATGCCCGCCGCACCCATGCAGCCGGTCCGAACGCCCCGCGGGTCGTTCCCGACCCCCGGGCGCCTGCTCGGCGCGGCCCGCTCGGTCCACCCCAGGACGCGGCGCGTGCTGCTGCTGATCGTCGCGATCATCATGATGAGCATCGGCGACCTGCTGCTGACGCTGACCTACCTCAGGCACCTGGGGATGGCCGAGTCCAACCCGCTGGCCCGCCTCGTGCTGGACTTCCGCTCGCCCGAGCTGCTGGTGATCTGGAAGATGGCGACCGTGCTGGCCTGCACGAGCATCCTGCTCTGGAAGAGCCGGTCGCGCTCTGCCGAGATCGGCGCCTGGACGGGCGTGTGCATCCTCGGCGCCCTCATGGCGCACTGGGTCGCGTACGTCAAGGTCGCCCCGCCCGTGCCGATCGTCGAGACCGCCAGCCTTTTCGCGGGCGACGACCGCTGGATGACGCTCGCCCCCGTCTCGCCCACGGGCGCCCGAGCCAGCGTCCCCACGCCCTAGCCCACCAACCCAGCCCGCCCAGCGATCACCCACGGCGGCTTCCCGGCGTGCTACCCTCGCGGCTGTGAGCGACACACACACCACACCGAAACTCCTGACCGCCCTGCTCGCCTGCTGCCTGGTGCTCATCACCGGGTGTACCGGCCCCAAGCCCCCGGGCTTCGACCCCGTGGGCGTGACCGCCATGACCGAGCGCGACGGCGAGCTCGAGCTCATCCTCACCATCAACGCGATCAACGACAACCCCAAGCCCATGCCCCTCAAGCGGGCCAGCTACACCCTCTCGCTCGACGGGCAGGTCGTCTACTCGGGCGTCCGCTCGCCCGAGACCACGCTCAGCCGCTACGAGACGCACGCCTTCGAGCTGCCCGCGCTCGTGCCCATGAGCTTCGCGACGCGCCTCGACCCCGTGCCCTACCGCCTGACGGGGACGGTGAGCTACGTCACCCCGGGCAAGCTGGCCGAGACCCTCTTCGATTCGGGCGTGCGCCAGCCCGAGGCGCCCATCAACGTCGCGGGCACGATCGACTTCACGGGCGCGCCGCGATCGAGCGTCGGTGTGATCGGGGACTGAGCCGCGCTCACGCGGTCGTCAGGATGTCCCGGTCGGCGTGCGAGAGCTCGACGCGGACGCCGTGCAGCGAGTCGGTCAGACGCTTGGCGAGCCTGGGCAGGTAACCCCGCTCGGTGTTGGTGTGCCCGGCCAGCAGCACGCTCACGCCCTTGTGCAGGGCCGCGACGATCTCGGGGTGGCGCATCTCGCCCGTGACGAACAGCTCGCACCCGTCGCTGGCCGCGGCGTCGAGCATCGACTCGCCCGCGCCGGGGACCACCCCGATGGTCGTGAACGTGTCCGTGTCGCCCGCCAGCGCGTAGCGCACTCGGGCGCGGTCCAGGTGGGTCTTGAGGCGCTCGCACAGCTGCTCGATGCTCGCGGGCTGGTCCAGCGTCAGGCGACGACCCGCGCCCGCCCGCCGGCTGGGCTTGCCCTGAAGCTCGTACACGTCGAACGCGGCCTCTTCGTACGGGTGGAACTCGCGCATCGTCTCGATCGCCAGCGCCAGCGCCCGCTTGGAGCAGACCATCTCGAGCCTGACCTCGGGCGCGTGCTCCAGTCGCCCGGGCGAGCCGACCGAGGGCTTCGTGTCCGGCCCGGGCAGGAACGTGCCCGTGCCCGACGACTCGAACGAGCAGAGCTGGTACTTCCCGATGATCCCGGCGCCCGCCGTGCCCAGCGCCCCGCGGATCTGCTCCACGCTGTCCTCGGGCGCGAACGTCACGATCTTGACCTGCTGCGTACCCGAGCTCTCGACGTGGGGCGTGAGCGCCCGGCAGTCGCCCGCGATCGCGCCCTGCCTGGCCTTGCCCGGCGCGGCGCTGAGCCCCTCGCACAGCCAGTCGGTCACGCCGCCCACCGTTGCGTCCAACGCCGTGTGCGGCGTGTACACCGCGATCCCCGCCTCGATCGCTCCGCGGATGATCCGCTCCTGCGCCGTCCCGGCGCTCAGGCTTGAGAGCGGGTTCCAGATCGGCGGGTGATACGCCACGATCGCCCCGGCGCCCAGCTCCACCGCCTCCCTGAGCACCCGCTCGGTCAGGTCGATCGTCAGCAGGATCGCCCCGTTGATCGGGCGCTCGGGCACGCCCACCTGCAGCCCGACCTTGTCCCACGCCTCGGCAAACGTCGGCGGGGCGATCGTCTCCATCACACGCACCAGATCGCTGACAAGCATCGGGCCTCCATTCCCGCCCGGCGGGGCGAGCGTGATTCTAGAGATCCCGCGGGCGCGGCGGCGGTGTAGCATCGGGCGTGCCTGCGATCGAACGGAACGCCTGGGCCAAGGTGAATCTGGCGCTGAGCGTCGGCGCCCCCGATCCCTCGGGCATGCACCCGATCTGCTCCTGGATGTGCTGCGTGGACCTGCACGACCGGCTGCGCGTCGAACGCCTCGACGACAACGCACCCAGCTCGTTCGACCTGCGGTGGGAGGACGCCTCGCCCGTTGCCTGGGCGACCAAGGACGACCTGGTCGTCCGGGCGCACGCGCTGCTCGAGCAGGAAACCAGACGGACGCTGCCTGTCCGCGTCGGGCTGTCCAAGACCATCCCCGACGGCGGGGGGCTGGGCGGGGGCTCGTCCGACGCGGCCGCGACGCTGCTGGCGATCGATGAGCTGTTCGAGCTTGGGCTCGGCGCTCGGGGCCTGCGCGCCGTCTCGCCAACGCTGGGGTCGGACATCGCCTTCTTCCTCGACGAGCAAGGCCCGCCCCGCCCCGCGATCGTCTCCGGGCTGGGCGAGCGCATCGAGCGCGTGCAGCCGGTCCCGGGCGAGGTCACGCTTGTGTGCCCGCCCTTCGGCTGCCCCACGGGCGCGGTCTACAAGGCGTACGACGGGGCGCCCGTCGGGCTCCGCGAGGCGGAGGTGCGCGCAATGGCCAGCGCCCCCCCGGACCCGCAGCGCCTGTTCAACGATCTCGCGGCGCCCGCCGGGCGGGTCGAGCCCAGGCTCGAAGAGCTCCGCGTGTATCTTGAGGGCGTGCTCGG
>JAJDDH010000343.1 GCA_029260415.1 Phycisphaerales bacterium
ACGCGGTTCTCGCGGCTCATGCCCGAGCCGTCGGCGATGTGCACGCCCGTTGCGGTCTCGGCGCCCAGACGCTGGCTGAGGATCATGCGGATGACGGCGGCGCCGTTGGACCAGGAGCCGGCGTCGGTGGTGACCTCGTGCCCGATGCGTTTGATGAGCGCCTCGGCGTAGAGGTTGTGCGAGTCGGTGTTGCAGCGGCGCAGCGCCTCGGGCAGCGCGGTCAGGACAACCGCGGCGGGCTCGGCGTCGGGGAAGCTGTCGCGACTGGTGGCCAGGCGCAGGCCCGACTCGCCCGGGACGGGGACGCCCGCGTCGGACAGGGCGTTGCGGATCAGGTTGGCGGTGAAGAGCGGGGGCTCGTGGATCGAGACGCGGATGGGGGCGATGGCGGGTCGGTGGACGTTGCCGTAGAGCGTGAACTCGTTCTCGGGCTGGGGGCGTGCGATCCAGGCGGTGTTGGCGCCGGTGTTGGTGGTCCGGGCGCGGTTCGTGAGGTTGACCTGGGCGTGGTCGGGCTGGATGGTCACGCGGGGGGGCGTGCCCGGGCCTTCGGGGGCGGGGGAGACGAACGCGGAGACGACGTTGGTGTGGAAGCCGAGCCCGGCGACCTCGGCGCAGTACCAGCGGTTGAGGTCCTTGTCGGGCCAGGAGGGGTGGGCGTACTCGCGATCGAAGACGCGGTCGTCGGCGATGATCTCGGTGATCCCGGCGTCGGCGCGCTCTGCGATGCCGCTGGCGAGGCGACCGAGCAGGTCGTCGACGGTCATCGGTGGTTCGGATCGTTCGAGCAGGACGGGGTCGCCCAGGCCCGGGTCGCCCGAGCCGCGGATGATCAGGCGCGAGCCGTCGAGGAGCAGCTCGGTGCGGAAGGCGAACGACTCGCCCAGGGTGAGCAGGGCGGCGCCCGAGGTGAGCAGCTTCTGGTTTGACGCGGGGATGAGGGCCAGGTCCGGGTTGTGCGAGGCAAGAACCTTGTTGGTGACGGGATCGATCACGAGGACGGCGATCTGTGCGTCGCCCAGGTTGGTGTGGCTCATGAGATCGCGGAGATCGCCGTCGAGTGGGCCTGCGGCGGCTGAGGGCGTCAGCGCGGCGACGAGGCACCAGAGAACGGCGGCGAACGGGGGGCGGCTGATTCGGGGCATGCGGCGGCTTCCTCGATGATGCGGGGGTGGTCCGGGGACGCGGGCATCATCGGCCCACCGGCGATGGTTTCGCCAGCGGTCGCGGGGCTGTCGGATCTTGGGAGATGGGGCGCTCTCAGCGCTTGGTCGGGACGCCCAGCAGCTTGCTCTGGAAGGCGAGCAGGTCCTGGACCTGGGTCGCGGCGGTCAGCTCCCACTCGGCCCAGAGCACGCCCGCGACGTACGCGGCGTTGACCACGCCCTCGCGGATCGGGCGGGAGAGGGAGCGGAGGCTGATGGCGTCGATCTCGGCGGCCCGGATGGGCATCGCGATCAGGGGGCGTTCGGGCTCGGGGACGAGGTAGGCCCGGGCGTCGTTCTTGATCGAGTAGGCCAGGGACCAGCGCCAGGGGATGCCGTGCCAGCCCAGGCTCTCCTCGCAGCCATCGATGGCGAGCAGGCCCTCTCGGATGAGATCGAACAGCTTGCGGCGTTCCTCATCGACATCCGCGATGAGGGCGTCGATGGAAGGCTGGGCAAACTGGTTCTGCCAGGCCTGGGATTCTGTGGCGATTGATGCGGGCATACCCTGCTCCGATACCGATTGTGGGGTCCTGAGGCTGCGGTTGGCCCCCGGGTATGGGATTATTGGCGTCCCGGAGGCTCGCGGCGAAGGCCCGGCGGTCAATGCGGAGAATGGCGATGGATACGCAAAGCGAGGCCTCGGGCGAATCTGCGCTGGACACACGCTCGGCGCGGGTGCTGCTGGTGGACGACAACGAGCAGAATCTGGAGCTGCTCCAGGCCTACCTGGACGACCTGGGCTGCCCGGTGGAGATGTGCCGCGATGGGATCGAGGCGCTGGCGGCGATCGAGTCACGCCCGCCCGATCTGATCCTGCTGGACATCATGATGCCGCGGATGAGCGGGTTCCAGCTGTGCGAGAAGATCAAGGCGGACTCGGCGACGGCGGACATCCCTGTGATCATGGTCACGGCGCTCAATGAGGTGGGTGACGTTGAGCGGGCCGTCGAGGCGGGCGCGGATGATTTCCTGACCAAGCCCGTGAACCGGCTGGAACTGCTGACCCGTGTGCGATCGCTGCTGCGTGTGCGTCAGCTCAAGAACCAGCTCGACCAGGCGATGGACGAGGTGCGTCGCTTGGGCGGTCGGGGCGGCTGAGTCGCTGGGGCTCAGGGGCAGCCGGCGCCGAAGGCGCCCAGGAACGCGACGACATCCGAGAAATCGAACGAGCCGAAGGGCGCGGCGAGGTCCGCGGCGCTGTCCATCGCAGCGAACGCGCTGAGGAACGCGACGACGTCGGAGAAGTCGAGTGCGCCGAAGGGCGCGGCGAGGTCCGCGGCGTTGCACGGGGTGGGCCCGGCGCTGGGGAGGATGAAGTCGATGATGACGGGGCGGTGATCCGAGGCCAGGGCGGAGGCGGTCTGCGGGATGACCGGGAACGTGTCCACGGGCGAGGGGAGCGAGTCGAGCGTGACGCCAGAGCCGCTTGTGCGGAAGATGAACTCGTTGAGGGGCTGTGCGATGGAGTCCTGGTAGACGAGGTAGTCGAGCTTGG
>JAJDDH010000344.1 GCA_029260415.1 Phycisphaerales bacterium
GGGGGGCCCGTCTGGCCGAGCAGCGTGGGCATCGTCGGGTCGCTCACGTCAATGATCTGCAGAACAACATCTCCGCTTGCGGCATACACCGTCGTGCCGGAGACTTCAACACTCTTCGGTGAGCTGGCCGGTACGGCGATCGATCCGAGGATCGCCGGGTCTACGTCGTTGCACAGCCCGCCCCAGCAGTCCGAGACGTCGATGACGCGCACGCCCCCGGTGAGAGCCGAGACGTACACGAGCGAGCCCGCGACCGCGGCGTCGGTCGCCTGGCCCGGGGAGTCGACAAACCCGAGGACGCGCGGGTTGGTCGGATCGCTGATGTCAACGGCCTGGATTCCGCCGGTGAATGCGGCCGAGACGTAGGCGACCTGACCCGAGATCGAAACATCGCTGGCGCTCGGGACCAGCGCCGAACCGATGATCGTTGGGTTTGTGGGGTCGCTGATGTCGATCGCGGTCAGACCAGTGCCGAGTTCGGCGACGTACGCGACCGAGCCCGAGACATCGACACCCCTAGCATGCCCAAAGCCGCCCACCGAGCCGATTATCGCGGGGCTGGTCGGGTCGCTGACATCGATGACCTGCAGGCCCGAGCCTGCGTCCGCGACGTACAGCACCGAACCCGAAACGGCTACACCGAGCGGACTGAATGGTGTGTCGACCGTGGAAAGGATCGTGGGGGTGTCGGGGTCGCTGATGTCCATCAGCGTGACCCCGTCTAGGCCGTCGGCGACATACGCGACCGATCCCGAGATCGTGAGGCCTTCCGGGGTGAAGTTGGTCGGAGCGAAACCGAGGAGCTGCGGGTTGGCCGGGTCGCTCGCGTCGATGGCCTGCAGGCCCGGGCTGGGGAACCCGGTGGTGACATAGACAGTGGAGCCGGAGTACGCGAGGCCGCCGCCGGCGAAGGTGGGGATCTCGACGGAGCCGATGACGGCGGGCGCCGCGGTGTCGCTGAGATCGAGAACCAGCAGCGCATTATTCCCGATGTTGGCGACGTAGCCGATCGCGCCAGAAACCTCGATGGCCTTTGGCGAGCCCTTCGGGATGACAAAGCCGATCTCTTCGGGCAGGCAGGTGAAAAGGCAGTCCGCGAGTTCGAGAACCTGGACGCCGGTCGAATCGCTCGCGACGTAGGCCGTGGTGCCCGAGACTGCGACGCCCAACGCGTCATCGGAGAGAACCTGCGATCCGAGGACCACAGGCGCCGCAGGATTGTTGATGTCGATCACCTGAAGGCCCGCGGAGTCGTCGGCGACCATCGCGAAGTCGCCGCGCAATGACACATCGAGCGCCGAGCCCGACGTGGGGACGGAGCCGACGATCGTGGGCATGGCCGGATCGATCGCATCGATGACCTGGAGTCCGGCGCTGCCGTCGGCGATGTACACGATGGAGCCCGAGACGGCGACACCGCTGGCCGAGCCCGGGGTGTCCACGGAACCGATGATGACCGGGCTGGTGGGATCGCTGATGTCGATGATCTGAAGGCCCGCGGATCCGTCGGCGACGTAGGCCATCGCCCCCGAGAGCGCGACGTCCGCAGCAAAGCCCGGGGTATTGACCGCGCCGATGATGACGGGGTTGAGCAGGTCGCTGCCGCTGACCACCTGCAGCCCAGAGCTGTTGTCCGCGACGTAGATATTGCCCTTGTGAACTGCGACGCCGCGGGCGAAATCGGGCGTAGCAACGGAACTGAGGAGGACCGGGTTCTCGCAGTCGTCCGCGTCGATGATCTGCACGCCCGAGGCAGCGTCCGCGATGACCACGAACCGCCCCTGGACCGCTACGCCCAGCGCGAATCCGGGGGTGTCGACAAAGCTCACGGTCACCGGGTTCATCGGGTCGTCCGTGTCGATGATCTGGAGGCCTGAGCTGTGGTCAGCGACAAAGACGAAACCAGCTTGAAACTCGAGTCCGCGGGCCGAGCCCGGGGTGTTCGCGACGCCCAGGACCTCGGGCGAGCAATCCTGCGCGGGCGCGAGGCCGGCAACGATTCCCAGGCACGCGAGCGCCCCGAACTTCCTGAGCGTCATTGTGAACTCCAGTTGTCGCCCAATGACCCGTGCCCGGCCTGCAGAATCTACGTCTGGCTCCGGAACGCACTCTGAGGGGCTACACAAGAGGCTAGCTGAAGGGCTCCAGGGCGCGAAGGGAAATCGAAACTGGCGATCTGCTCTGAGCTCAGACCGGCCGGGCGCCCTGTTGCAACCTTGGGCTGGGGATCCTGGTGGGGGCTGCCCGCGCATTGGAAACGCCTGAGCGCGCACCGCGGTGGATGCTCGGCGATGTGCGGCGTGAACTCGAGACCGACAACCGGATGCGGCAGGGGGACAAGGAGATCCGCATGGATCGACCCCGCGGGGGATCATCACCGAAACGGGTGCGATCGTTCAGCAGTTCCGATCACCGTGAATCGGGCGGCCGTCGGAACCACGCCAATTCCGTGCTCAATGCGCCGCCATACGCCAGATGGCGGGTGGCCGAGCGATCGGAATGAGCGAAACGAATCCTGACGAGACGCGGCTTTCATGCTCCCTGATTCGAGAGACCGCTCCCTCAGATCGTTGCTAAGGGATGGTCTGCGCCGCCCTGGGAGGGTATGAATCGATGATCGAATCGGCTCGTTCACGTTGCGAGGGTGTTCCGTCCCGAGCGATCAGGGGAACGATCTCCGCACGCAGCAGCTCGGCCACCTCCTCAGGACGCTCGGCCGACGGGAGCGCCTCAACCGCATCAATGCTCAGGCGGAACAGCTCCTCACGCTCGAGATCCGATTCGGGTGTCACCGCTCGCGTCGCGACTACCACGTGTGCAAAGAACCGTGCCCGCTTGGCGTGCTCCGGCGGCAGTGTTCCTGCCTCGTCGATCATGGCGCGCGTCCAGGCGTCCAGACCGACCAGTTCTGCGCCCTCACGGCTGACCGCGCGAACGGTCTCGGTCTCGCCCGGGCCGGCGACATAGAGCCGCAGCAGCTTGTAACGCGTTCGCCAGTGCCGGTGCTCATCCTC
>JAJDDH010000345.1 GCA_029260415.1 Phycisphaerales bacterium
GCTCGAGGACGTGTTTATCAGCATCGTCAAGGGCGAGGGGCTCAACGAGGAGGACGCCAGGCAGGTGCTCAGCGGAGGGGGCGAGTCATGAAGAAGGTGATACAGGTCGCCCGGCGCGAGTTTGTCTCGACGGCCCTGACCAAGGGGTTCATCGTGGGCGCCTTGGTGCTGCCCGCGGTGTTCGCGCTGATCATGCCGCTGATCGGGTTCCTGTTCGACCAGGCCAAGGCGCCGGCGGAGGTCGGGCGCGTCGCAATCATCGACCGATCGGGGCAGCTCGACACGCTGCTCTCCGAGCGCCTGCTGCCCGAGGCGCTGGCCGAGGCGCGCCGGGGCTCGCTGGACGACCTGCAGCAGACCGCGGACGCGGGGACGGGCGAGGGCGAGGGCCAGCCGGACCTGGGGCAGGTGGCGCAGGTTGCCGACACGCTGCTGGGCGAGACGCCCAAGTTCACGGTGGACATCCTGAGCGTCGAGACGGATCTCCAGGCCGCGCAGGACCGCCTGCGCGAAGAGCACGAGAGCAAGGACGAGCGGACGCTGGCGTTAGTGGACATCGACCCCGACGCCGTGGCCCGCCCCGAGGGCCAGGCCGACTTCGGCAGCTACTCGCTCTACACCCGTCCCAAGGTCGATCCCCGGACGACCAACACCATCGAGCGGACCGTCGAGCGGGCCATCAAGGACGTGCGCTATGAGCTGGCGGGGATGGACCGCGAGGAGCTGCGCCGCCTGACGAGTGTCGGGCACCGCGACGTGCAAGAGGTCACGGAAACGGGCACCCGCGAGTCCAACCAGGTGCTGCAGTTCGTGCTGCCCGCGGCCGTCCTCGTGCTGCTGTTCATGGGCGTGATGACGGGCGGGCAGTACCTGCTGACAACGACGGTCGAGGAGAAGGCCAGTCGCGTGGTTGAGGTGCTGCTGAGCGCAGTCAGTCCGATGGAGCTGATGTTCGGCAAGATCCTCGGTCAGATGTTCGTGGGGATGTGCCTGCTGCTGGTGTACACGGGCGTGGGCATCTTCGCGATGCTCTGGTTCGCGCTGGCGGACCTGATCGACTGGACGGATTTGATTTACATGTTCATCTTCTTCCTGATCGCGTACACGATCATCGCGTCGCTGATGGCGGCGATCGGCGCCGCGGTCAACGAGATGCGCGAGGCCCAGTCGCTCATGGCGCCCGTGATGATGGCGCTGATCTTCGCGTTCTACCTCTCGTTCCCCGCGATGATGAGCCCCTCGGCGCCCTGGGCCGTCGCGATGAGCTTCATCCCCCCCTTCTCGCCCTTCACGATGCTCATCCGCATCGCCTCGACCGAGCCCCCGCCCGTGTGGCAGATCTGGGTCTCGATCGCCATCGGCGTCGTCTTCGCTTACGGGTGCGTCTGGTTCGCCGCGAAGGTCTTCCGCGTCGGGCTGCTGATGTTCGGCAAGCCCCCGAACTTCAAGACGCTCGTCAAGTGGGTCCGAATGGCGTAGTCTGCGGACCCGGAGAACCACCAGATGCACGATCAGTCCCCACCCGTCGCCCCGCCCACGAACACCGGCCCTGTCCTGTGCGCCTCGTGCCGCTACGACATCTCCGACCAGCCCGTGGGCGGTCGATGCCCCGAGTGCGGCTCACCCATCAACCAGCGCATGGGCGACACCGGTCAGACCCAGGGCAAGGCGATCACGGCGCTCGTCCTGGGCATCTGCTCGATCCCGGGCTGCTTCCTCTACGGCATCCCCGGGATCATCCTGGGCATCCTCGCGATCTTCTTCCACAGGCAAGCGAGTGTCGCGATCCAGGAGGGGCGGGCGCCCGTCTCCAGCGCGGGCCTGGCCAAGGGCGGGCTGATCTGCGGCATCGTCGGGCTGAGCCTGTCGGTGATCTACTTCCTGTTCATGGCCGTGATGATCATCATCGCGGTGGCCGCGGGGCCATGAGCGATGCGCCCGACCGGCACGCGCTGTACGAGCTCTGTGTCCAGTCCGTCGAGCATCTGGCGCCGCTGATCCGGGCGATCCACAGGGGCGACCCCAAGACCCTGGGCGAGGACTTCGCGGGCACCGCCGCGCTCTCGTACCGCTGGGTCGAGTCCTCGCCCGAGGCCCGGGCGATCGCGGTGGATCTCGATGAGGAAGCGCTGCGTTATCACGGCGCCCACGACCGAATCGATCGGCGCGTGTCCGACGTCCGCGAGATCAACGCCCCGTGCGACGCGCTGTTCGTGGGCAATTTTTCCATCGGCTACCTGCACACCCGCGCCGAGCTGGTCGGGTACCTCAGGCACGCCCGATCACGCCTTGGCGAAACCGGCGTCTTCCTCTGCGACACCTACGGCGGCGAGTCCGCCTTCACCCTGGGCGGCGTCCACCGACCCCACCCGATGCCCGAAGGGCGCATCTGCCGCTACACCTGGGAACAGCAGAGCGCCGACCCGACCACCGGCATGGTCACCAACGTGATCCACTTCCGCATCGAGCGGGCGGGCGTCATCGAGCACGAACTGTTCGACGCCTTCGTCTACGAGTGGCGCCTCTGGTCCGTGCCCGAGCTGCGCGACGCGATGATGGAGGCGGGGTTCGCCTCGACGCAGGTCTACGCGAAGCTGGCCGACGCGATTGATGACGAGGGCAACGCGTACGTCGAGCCGGTGACGGACGCCGAGGAGGAGCTGGAGGACAGCTTCATCGTGCTGGTGGTTGGGCGGGTGTGATATGGCCTTTCTTCAGAAGAGCACAACCTGTCTGCAGTGTGGCTACGACATGTCGCGCCGAGTCCAAGATGACCCGTGCCCGGAATGCGGTTCTCAGTTCGACAATCGCCCTACTCTTCGGCACAGCCGGAACTCCCTGCGCCTTTCCTCGATCTTCTCACTTATCTCAGTATTACTCTTCATAGTCCCACTGATTACAACTGGAAAGTACTATCCCCTGCTT
>JAJDDH010000346.1 GCA_029260415.1 Phycisphaerales bacterium
GGGTACGTGATCTCGCTGGAGGACAACTTCGGCGGGTCGCTGGGCTCGGCGATCGCCGACGCGCTGACGCGCTCGGGCGACGGGTTCACTCTCGAGCAGATGTACGTCCGCCAGATCCCCAAGAGCGCGCACACGCCCGAGGAGATTCTTGAGGCCTGCGGCCTGACGGCGGAGCACGTCCTGCAGAAGACGATGGAGATGCTGCAGGTCGTCTGATCGGTCGTCAGCGAACTGAGTTATTCGAGCCCCCGGCGGGATCCGTCGGGGGCTCTTTGTGCGCTAGGGACAGCCCGCGCCGAAGGCGGCGAGGAACGCGAGGACGTCCGCAAAGTCGAGCGTGCCGAGCGGGTCTTCCAGGTCTGCGCCGCCGGCGCCCGCAGCGAACGCGGTCAGGAACGCGAGCGCGTCGGAGACATCGAGCGCACCCAACGGCTCGGCCAGATCTGCCGGGCAGGGGTTGGCGCCGCGGATGATGTAGACGGTGTTTCGGTTGGCGGCGGAGGCGAGCAGGTCGGGCCAGCCGTCCGCGTCGGTGTCGCCGATTCCCACACAATCGAAGCCGAGCTGATAGTTGGCGTTCGTGCCCGAGATGGTGCGGAGGACGGCGCCCGTGCGTCCGGAGAAGATCTCGATGCGTCCGGCGTTGCTTGCGCCCGCGTCGTTGAGGTAGGAGCCGATGGCCAGGTCGTCGTAGCCGTCGTTGTTGATGTCGGCCTGCAGGCCGCGCCCGGGCCCGAGCCCGTCACCCGCGAAGCTGCCCGTGAACCGGTGGAGCACCGAGGCGTCGGCGCCTGAGAAGACATAGGCCTTGCCGAGCCCGCCGCTGTCACCGAAGTCGCCGATGTAGACGTCGTTCGTGGAGTCGTTGTTGACGTCACCGCAGTATCCGACGAAGAACTGGCCGAATGCGGCGTAACCCGCGTCGGCGTTGAGCGGGGCCAGCAGGGGGAGGCCGGTGGCGCCCGAGAAGACGAGGGCGGTTCCCGCGTTCGGAGCCGCGACGACCGCGTCCCAGACACCGTCGTTGTCGAGGTCGCCGACCCCCGCCACGCCGCGCCCGAAGAAGGCGTTGGTCATCGCGGGACCGTCGAGCGTTTGGAGCACGGAACCGTCGAGCCCTGAGAAGATGTACGCACGACCGGCGTTGGTCACGCCTCCAACGGCAACGTTTGGCGAGCCGACAAGCAGGTCCGCGTGCCCGTCGTCGTTGGTGTCGTCCATGCGCGAGATCGCGTAGCCGAGCTGCTCGCCCGTGTTGAAGCCCGAGAGTGTGAGGATTTCGAGCCCGCTGTCGTCGGGGTCGCCCGAGAAGACGCGCACGACGCCGGCGTTGCCGATCCCGCCGGAGGCGAAGTCATTGTGCCCGTCGTTGTTCACGTCACCCGCGTCGGCGATGGACCAGCCGAGCTGCTCGCCGTTGGCCTGGCCATCGATCTGGTGGAGCATGAGTCCGTCGGCGCCGGAGTGGACAGTGACGCGTCCGATGTTGAGCCCGCCGCGCATCGGTGCGCCGGAGATGGATTCCATGACGCCGTCGGCGTTGATGTCGCGCAGCTCGGACACGCCCCAGCCGAAGGTTCCGACCCCGGTGAACGTGTGCGCGGCCTCGACGTCCGGCTCGAGAAACTGCGCCGGCGCGAGTGAGCAGAGCAGGCACACGATCGAGACGGGGCCGAGTACGCGGGTGGCGGGCATCGACGGTTCCTCCGGGCGCCCGGCGGCGGGGGCGTGGCGCTCCGGGTGTATACGGATGGGGCTGAGCCTGTGTTGCCAGAAGGGCGCGTGATCGCGGCAGCGCAAAAAAACAGCCGCGTCCACCCGGAGGTGGACGCGGCGTTGAGAATCAAGTTCTCGCCTGTTCAGGCGAGTGCGGCGTCCCGATTACGGGCAGCCGGCGCCGAAGAGGCCGAGGAAGGCGGCGACGTCGGAGAAGTCCCACTGGCCGAACGGGAGGGCCAGGTCGGCTTCGGGCTGCGAGGTCGCGAAGGCGGTGAGGAAGGCCGCGACGTCGGAGAAGTCGAGGCTGCCGAAGGGCTCGGCGAGGTCAGCGCCGCTGCAGCCACCGTTGCCGGCCGCGGAGGGCACGGGGAGGGTGACGTCGAAGTCGCTGATGCCGGCGCCCGGACGGAAGAGGGCGACGTTGACCGTGCCGTCCTCGGGGGCGGTGTCGGCAACGAAGGAGTAGTTGTGCATCTCACCCCAGCGGACGGCGTTGGCGACACCGTCGTTGGCCAGGGTCCAGGCGTCGGTGCTCCAGGAGACGCTCGAGCCACCCTCGCTGGCGACCCAGGTGTCGTTGTTGTAGGTCTCGCCCGAGTGCGAGTGGGGGGCGTGGAAGAAGGTGTCAGAGACGTTCACGCCGGCGGCCTTGGGGACGCTGATGGCGCGGGCGCTGCGGTGGGAGTTCTGGTTGGCGATGGCGTAGTCGTAGCGCCAGGTGCCGTCGCCCAAGTCGGTCGCCTTGCCGACGATGTGCATCATGCCGTCGCTGGGGACGATGACGGAGACGATGTTGACGTCGGGGTCGGGAGAGTTGACGCCGTTGCCGTGGTCGAGCCAGGCGAAGACGGCGGCGCGCTCGCGGTTGGTGGCGCCGGTCAGGGAGAAGGAGTTGTTGCCGTTGAGGAGGGCGCGCTCGTAGGAGGCGTTGTTGTACTGGTTACCGGCGTTGGTGTCGTCGAGGGTGGTGTAGAGGCCCTCGGCGATGTAGATCTCGCCGTTGCCCGAGGTGAGGAACTCACCGGGGACCTGGATGCGCTTGAAGATGGCGTTGCCGGTGGAGCCCTGCGGGTTGGCGTAGGGCCAAGGGAAGGAGCCGGTGGAGGCGTTGACCTGGAAGCGGGGGCCCATGCCCGACTGCGAGCCGTTGAGGCCGGCGTCGTAGGGGTCGGAGCACAGGGTGCCCAGGTGCTGGAAGTCGCCGTCGTTCTGGCACTGGCCGCAGAGGTTGCCCTGGAGTGAGGCGAAGGAGTGCTTGAGCCAGCCCTGCCCGATCTGCATCAGGCGGCCGTCGCGGAGGCGGTAGAGGTTCTGCGCGATGACGGGGTGATTGACGGAGTTGTCAACCCAGTTGGCGCGGGAGGTGCCGATGTTGCAGGCGGTGGTGCCGATCGAGTAGGCATGGATGCCCCCGACCTGGCCGTAGTAGTTCATCCCGTTGAGGTCGCCGACGATGACGTCGGGGCCGGGGTTTCCGCCACCAGCGAACGCGGCGGCACAGAGGGACATGACAGCGGCGGCGCTTACGGCTTTGTTCTTCATCATCATCATCACTCACCAGAGGGTTTGGGGGACAAGCGATCCGAAACGTCTCATCGCCGTGCATACATGCACGACGCTCCCCACTCGGATCGCATTCGCCACGAGGGGCGTCAGTGAACAGCAGTGTATATGGACGGAGACAGCAGGCCTAGATATAGGTCTGGAATCCTCAGGAAAATCTGGTCCAAACAAAACGATATCTGCATATGCGGCATACTTTGACGCATGGATGATTACGGGCAGCCGCCGCCGAAGGTGCTCAGGAAGGCGCCAACGTCCGAGAAATCCCACTGCCCGAAGGGCAGGGCGAGATCGGCTTCTGGGGCCATGGTGCTGAAGGCGACCAGGAAGGCGGAGACGTCGGAGAAGTCGAGGCTGCCGAAGGGCTCGGCGAGGTCGGCGGCGTTGCAGCCGAGGGTTTCGCAGGTGTCGGGAACGCCGTTCTTGTTGGCGTCGTCGAACGTGGTGGGCACGAGCTTGGAGACGGTGCTCCCGAGGCAGTAGTAGAGCTCGCCGTCCTCGCCCTCGCCGAAGGAGGTGAGGCCGAAGTTGAGGTTGAACAGCTCGGTGACGACACCCGAGGGGGTGCGTGTCCAGACCTGCCCGGAGCAGTAGTCGGCGAAGAAGTAGTTGCCGATCTGGTCGTCCATGGCGCAGCCTCGGTAGACGTAGCCGCCGGTGACGGAGCAGCGACCGCTGGCGTGGTTGAAGGTGTGGACGGGGAAGTCGTAGTTGCTGGCGGGGCCGCAGCCGGCGGTGTTGAAGGTGCTGTTGCCCTCGTAGCAGCGCCAGCCCCAGTTCTCGCCGCCCGCGCTGGAGGCGGGCTGGAAGTTGATCTCTTCGATGGCGTTCTGGCCGACATCGCCCATCCAGAAGTCGCCGGTCTCGCGGTCAAAGCTGTTGCGCCAGGAGTTTCGGAGGCCGTATGACCAGATCTCGTCGTCGCCGGTGGCGCCGACGAAGGGGTTGGAGGCGGGGATGCCGTACTGCCCGTTGGAGCTGTTATTGCCGTCGACATCGATGCGGAGCATCTTGCCCAGGAGCTGGTTGGTGATGTCCTGGGCGCGGTTGCCGGGGTCGCCGCCGGAGCCGCCGTCGCCCATGGAGATGTAGAGGTAGCCGTCGGGACCGAAGCCGATCCAGCCGCCGTTGTGGTTGGAGAAGGGCTGGGCGATGGTGAGGAGGACGCGGGCGGTGCTGGGGTTGGCGACGTCGGGCAGGCCTGCGAAGGTCTCGTACTCAGCGATGACGGTGGCGCCCGAGTTGTTGGTGTAGTTGACGTAGAACTTGCGGTTGGTGTCGCCGTCGTGGTCGGGGTGGAAGGCGAGGCCGAGCAGGCCGCGCTCGCCGCAGCACGACGAGATCGTGCTGACGTTGAGGAAGTTGGTGGCGTTGACATTCCCGTCGGCGTCGGCGATCTTGACGATGCCGTTCTGCTCCACGATGAAGAGTCGCCCGGAGCCGTCGTCGGCGTTGGTGACGTAGATCGGGGAGGAGAGTCCGGTGACGAAGGTCTCGATGGAGACCCCGCCCCCGGCGAAGGCTGCGGCGGACATGGCGAGCGGCAGGGCCGCGGCGGCGATGATTGAGCGGTTCACGGAAGGGTCCTCTCTCGGTGAGCTTCGGGATGGTCTGTGGTCAATGGGCACGGATACCAGGCAGAGGACTCTCCTCATCAGCGGACCGGGCCCGGGCAAGTGAAGGTACCGACACCCCCGGAGGGGGGGCAATGATCAGCCCGTCGATTCGAGCGGATTTGCCCGACGGATCCAGGAATTCGGACCCGACGGCGAGGAAGGTCCGAGAACCGGCGGGCGATGGATCAGCAGAAGCGGGCGCCCGGTGTGGACGCCCGCGGGGGAGAAACAGGTCGTGGTCGGGCCATGACCGGGCGATGCCTGGGCCATGACCGGGCCATGAGGGGGGCGTGACCAAGATTACGGGCAGCCGGCGCCGAACAGGCCCAGGAAGGTGACCACGTCGGAGAAATCGAAGGAGCCAAAGGGCGGGGCGAGGTCGGAGACGGGGTCCATGGTGCCGAAGCCGACAAGGAACGCGGCGACATCGGAGAAGTCGAGGCTCCCGAACGGTTCAGCCAGGTCGGCCCCGTTGCACGGGATGCCGATCGACTCGAAGTCCATCTCGACGGGCGGGCTCTTGCCCAGCAGTTCCCACTGGTCGTAGGCGGTCTGCCCGGTGGTGTCGGTGGTGTTCTCGTCGCGGAGGAACTCGATGTACTCCTTGGACGCGGTCTGGTACCAGACGCTGACCTCGGCGCGGGTTGCGCCGGCGGGGATGGCGTAGTTGGTGTCGTCCCAGTACTGCCCGTCGGCGTAGGTCGCCGCGACCGGGGCGGCCTGGACGAGGTCGAAGCCCGCGTTGGTGAATCCGCGCGGCGGGATGCGGTTGTCCTTGAGCCACTCGTTGTTGAGCACGAAGTGGAAGCTCTCACCCACGGGCTCGCCCGTGGCGGCGCTGACGTCGGCGCCGATGC
>JAJDDH010000347.1 GCA_029260415.1 Phycisphaerales bacterium
CGAGGGCGTCCGGCGAGAGCCGGGGGCCATCCTGGCGGCGGACGTGGACCACGACGGGTCGCCCGAGCTGCTGCTGCTCACGCCGGGCGAGCCGATGGTGATGGTCCGGTGCGAATCGGCGGGCGGCGCCCTGAGGCCGACGGAGGTTGTGTCCAAGGAGCAGATGCCGCAGTTTGGGCTGGTGCAGAACGCGGGCCCGGCGAACACCGCGATGGTGGACATCGACGCTGACGGGCGCCAGGAACTGCTGCTGTGCGAGTCCAACTTCGTGCGCGCGTGCACGTACGACGCGGAGAGCGGGTGGCGTGTGCTCGAGCAGCTCAACGTGCCGTGGGACGACGCGAAGCTCTCGACGCTGGGCGTGCTCAAGCGCGGGGCGGGGGCGTCGGTCATCACGGGGGACGGATCATCGTCCAAGATGGTGGTCGTGTCGTTCGGTGGAGACGGGCGCCCGAAGATCGGCGAGCGCCTGCGGGTGCCCGGATTCTCGTTCGGACGCCTGATCCCGGGCTCGTTCGGCGGGGACGGGCTCGAGTCCGTGCTGGGCGTGACGGGCGACGGCGTGGCGCTGATCCGCATGCGTGGGCACGAGCGGCGCCTGGAGGCGGTCGCGGTCTACCGCCCGGAGGCCGAGGACCGGTACGAGCACGATCTGGAGGCGGGGGACCTGAACGGGGACGGGCTGACCGACGTCGTTGTTCTGGACGCGGGGGAGGCGATGTGCTCGATCCTGACGTTCTCGGAGGGGCGCCAACTGCATCTTGTGACGGAGTGGGCGGTTTTCGAGTCGAACCTGTTCACGGGCGGGCAGAGCCGGGAGTATGAGCCCTCGGCGGCGATTGTTGGGGAACTGACCGGGGACGGGGGCCAGGACCTGCTGCTGGTCGTGCACGATCGGGTGATCGTGCACCCGCAATCGGGGTCGGTTTCGGGCGATCAGAAGAGCCCGTGAATGCGTACAGAAGTTTGCCCGATCCGTTCTGGGCTGGGCGCGACGACGGTACTCGGAGGTTGATTGATGTTCGGACTGCGTGAGCGTGTGGGTGTGGTTCTCGGGCTTGGCGTGGTGGGGGTGTGCGGGGTGCTGGCCTCCACCATCCCGCCGCCGGCGCCAGCGGCGCGTGGGGGCGCGGCGGCTCCGCAGGAGGGAACACTCGTGTTCGAGACGATCGAGCACGCTTTCGGCGACATCACCGACGAGGGGTCGATCGAGATGCGATTCCCGTTCACGAACACGGGGATGCACTCGGTCACCATCAAACGCCTGCACTCGTACTGCGGGTGCACCACGCCCGAGATGGAGAAGGACGTCTACGCCCCGGGTGAGAGCGGCGTGATCCGGGTCAACTTCGATCCGACCGGGCGACACGGCATCCAGGTCAAGCGGATCATGGTCTACACGGACGACCCGGTGCTCCCGGTGAAAACGCTGACGGCGCGCGGGTATGTCCGGGCGGTCGCGTACCTCGAGCCCAACGTGATCAACTTCGGTGTCGTGGACAAGGGGACGAACCTGTCCAAGGTTGTCTATGTCCTGGGCGAGAATGCGGACTTTGCGGTGACGGGCGTGGAGCCGACGAACGCAGAGATCCTCGGGGCGGAGATCCTCGGGTCGGCCCCGGTGGACAAGGACGGCGTGGCGATGCAGCGCTGGACGATCCGGGTGGACCTGCTCGGGGCGGAACGGTCCGGGCGGTACGCGGAGCAGCTGAAGATCGTCACGAACGACGCGCGCCGCCCCGAGCTGAGCCTGAACGTGATCGTCCGCGTGCCCACGGAGTTGAAGCTGGGGTGGGGGATGATCCGTGTCGGGAAGCTCGCTGTCGGGGACACGCTGGAGGAAGAGATCCTGCTCAAGCATGAGCGGGACGTCCCGTTCAAGATTACGTCGGTCGACTCGGAGAGCCAGAACCTCGACCTGACGTTCGAGTGGACCGAGCCCGAGAGCCCGGACGAAGCGCACACGATCACGGTCCGGGGCAGCGCGATCAAGGGCGGGGGCGCGATCACCGACCGGGTGGTGATCACCACGGACCTTGAGGACGAGGAGCCGATGACGGTCGCGTTCCGGGGGATCGTGGCCGATCCGGCGGGCGGCGCGGAGGCGAAGCCCGAGGCGGAGAAGATGACCGAGGGCGTTGTCGAGATCGAGGACTAGCCGGCGCGCGGGTGGGCGCCGACCCGGGCGGTCAGGCCCTGGTAATGCGCGGTTGACTCTTCGAGCCCGCCGGGCCTGGAGTCGACGAGCCAGAGCCTGCGGTGCTCTTCGATCACCTTCGTGAGTTGCTCGGCGAGATCTGGCGGTGTGGCGAGCCGGGCGGAGCGTTCGACGGCGGCGAGCGTTGCGGAGAACCGGGCGACATCGAGCGTGTGATCCAGCTGCTCGGTGACGAGGGCGCTCAGGCCCCGGGGCCTGGACTGTGCGAGTGCGTTGACTCGGTCGAGCGTGGCGAGCCAGGGTTCTGGGTCCGATGGGAGACTCGTGGGCGCCCCGCTCGGGTGCAGGTGCTCGAAGAGCGCCGACGCGTTGCGGAGGGGCTGGGGGGCCCCGGCGTCGTCGCGCGGGCCCGAGCTGGTTCTGAGCTGGGCGTCCGCGTCGCCAAGCTCGGCGAGCCAGCCCGCGACGCGGAGCGATCGATCCCGGAACGCGTGCAGCGAGATCGCCCGGGGGTCCGCGGGCGTGTCGGGGTTCCAGCTCGCCTGGGCGCCTTCCGCGATCGCCAGCAGTGAAACGGGAAACTGCTGGCGGTGGCCGACATCGCCCCAGTCGGTCATGAGCAGGCCCATCGCGCCGTGGTCCCTGGCGGCTTTGGCGGCGAAACGCAGATTCTCGCGTCGCTCGCGCGTCCGCCCGGTGACGCTGCGCCATGAGCTTGTGCCCGGGCAGGCGATCCAGTCCCGCCCCGCGTCGCTGAGCGTGCGCCCCCACGCGTCGAAGGGCGAGTCGGGCTCGTAGCCCCAGGCGAGGGCGATCGCGTCCGGGGGCAGCTCGCTCGCGGCCCGGGGCTCGGCGAGGGCGATGTCGCCCCAGAGCATCGGGCGGGCGCCGAGCGAGCGGGCGAGCGCGCACACGCTGGCGACGTAGTCGAGGTAGACGCGGAGCCTGCCGCTGGCAGTGACCGCGTCGCGTGAGCGTCCCTGACCCAGGTCGGCGGTCTCGTCGCACCCGATGTTGACCAGACCAGACGAGACGCACGGGATCTGCTGGCCCAGCAGGACACGGATCAGATGCAGCGACGCGGGGTCGGTGGGGCAGAGGCTGAACGGCCCGCGCCGGGGGATGCCGTAGAAGCTGAACTCGTCGTGCGTCTCAGCGAGCGGTGAGTACCGGGGCAGCGTGAGCCAGCGCTGCATGTGCCCGAAGCAGTTCTGGTTCGCGGCCAGTTCGACGCCCAGCG
>JAJDDH010000348.1 GCA_029260415.1 Phycisphaerales bacterium
GCCACGCCCATCGCGGCCACGAGCGAGCCGAAGATGATCAGGAACATCATCGCCAGCACGGAAGCCACGCCCCGCCGAGTCGCGAAGAGCGCCCGCAGGTTCAGTCGTCGTTTGGATCGCTTGGACATGTTCATCGTGTACTTCCCTCCGAACCCCGAGCTCAAGGCACGATCCAGGACACACGCGCCACCTCTTCCGCCTCGAGGGCGCCGGCGCGCTGGTAGGTCACGATCACCGTCATGCGGACCGGGAACTCATCGACGTCGAGCCCGTCAAAGTCCCCCGCCGCCGGCTCCACGTAGTCGTCCGCAACTACGACCGAGGTGTCGAAGGGGTCAACCTTCTCAACGATCACGGTCTGGCGCCAGCCGAACATGGGGACCTGCACCCCGCCGTCCATCACGATCGAACCGCTCACGTCGATCTCGGGCACGACCTCGCCGAACGCGTTGATCGGCCCGGGCAGATCCCCGTCGTCGAACCCGTTGGTCCCGAGGTAGGAGAACGTGATGCCGTCGAAGTCGTCCAGATCGTCGAAGTCCACAAGCCCGAACTCCGCGGCGTTGGGCCCCCACCCGGAGAGGACCGTCCCGCCCGAGCCGTCGTCGTCCATCGAGAGCCCCACGACCGGGTCGTGCTTGGGCATGTTGCGCGTCAGCTCGCGGATCTCGTTGGCAAGGAACGTCCCGCTCGCGGCGTGCGACGACCAGGTGTTGGTCTTGATGAACGCCTGCTGGGCGTCAACCATCGCCAGGATCCCGACGCCGACGATGACCGTCGCCAGCGCCGCCTCGATAAGCGTGAAGCCAGGGGCGGCCGCGCCATGGGTTCTCGGGCGTGAGCGTTGACGCATCGCGATACCTCCGTTCGGACCCCTCGCGCAGAGCGGCCCGGCGCCAGAAGCATCGGTTACGAGACGATCTGGCTCATCTTGAAGATGGGGAGGATGATCGCCATCGCGATAAATCCGACGATCGATCCCATGATGATGATCATGATGGGCTCGATCATTCCGGTAACCGCCTTGATGTGATCACGCAGCGTCTTGGCGTAGTACGTCGAGATCTCGTCGAGCACCTCGCCCAGCTTGCCCGACTCCTCGCCCGCGGCGATCATCTGGCTCACCGCCCGGGGCAGCAGCGTGGTCTCCTGCAACGGAGCCGCGATCTTCTTGCCCTGCTTGACCGAGTCGTGGACCTTGCGCCACATCGCGGTGTAGAGCTGGTTGCCCGAGATGTCCCCCGTGATCGTCAGCGTGTCGAGCATGGGCACGCCCGCGTTGATCAGCTGGCCCATGGTCTGCAGCGAGCGCGAGATAAACAGCGCCCGGAACATGCCCCGGAGGACGGGCGCCGAGAGCTTCATCTTGTCGATCCAGAACCGCCCGAGGTCCGTCTTGGTCCCCGCGTACCCGAGGCCCGCAACCACGGCAACACCGCCCAGCAGGAAGGGCCACTGCGCCACCATGAACTGACTCACGCCCATCAGGAAGTTCGTTGCCCAGGGCAGGACGTCCTCCTTGCCCTCGAACACGGTGTAGAACTTGGGCAGCACGAACGTCAGCAGGAACACGGTGACCGTCACGGCCAGCCCGCCGATGATCGCGGGATAGATCGACGCGCCGATGACCATCTTGCGCGTCTCTTGCTGCTGCGCGATGTACCCGGCAATCCGGTCGAGCATCTCCGAGAACGAGCCGGACATCTCCGACGCGCGGACCATGTTGATGTAGAGCGTGCCGAAGAGCTTGGGATGGACCGCCAGGGCCTCGGAGAACTGCTTGCCGCCCTCGACGTCCTCTTTGAGCTGGATGATGACCTTCTTGAACATCTTGTGCTCGGTCTGGTCGCCGATGCCCTCAAGGGCCGCGCGCAGGTTGATGCCCGCGCGGATCATCACCGCCAGCTGCGTCGTGAAGTCCAGCACGTTCTTCTGCGTGGGCTTGCGCTGGTTGATGCTGGCGAACGCCTTGCCGATCCCCTCGGCGGCGCTGGCGCTCTGCCGCTCCGCCTGGACCGACATCACGTGCGCGCCCTGGTTGCGCAGGATCGCCGAGGCGGTCTGTGCGCTCTCCGCCGCCATCACACCCGACTGAACCCGCCCGTCCGCCGTCCGGATCTGGTACTTGTACGCGCCCATGCGTGCGTGTCCTCTCTGGTCTTAGGCGACCAGCTGCTTCTCGAGCTTGTCGGGGTGAACGGCCTGCGCGATCGCGTCTTCCTTCGAGATCAGCCCGTTGAAGTACAGCTCCGCGATCGATGAGTCCAGCGAGCACATCCCGATCGCCCGGTTCGTCTCGATGACGTTCGGGATCTCGTAGATCTTGTTCTCACGCACCAGGTTCCGGACCGCGGGCGTGCACAGCAGGGTCTCGACCGCGGGCACCATGCCCGGGCGGTCGCTGCGTGTGAACAGCGTCTGCGACACCACCGCCTGCAGCGTGGACGAGAGCATCGACCGGATCTGGTTCTGCTGCCCGCCCGGGTACATATCGATAATACGAGACACCGTCTGCGACGCGTTGACCGTGTGAAGCGTCGAGAGCACGAGGTGCCCCGTCTCCGCCGCGGAGATCGCCAGCGACGACGTCTCCAGGTCAAGCATCTCGCCCACGAGGATGATGTCCGGGTCCTGACGCAGCGCGTGCTTGAGGCCCGACGAGAACGCGGGCATGTCGCGCCCCAGCTCCCGCTGCTCGATGATGCACTGGTCCGACTCGAACAGGTACTCCACCGGGTCCTCGAGCGTGATGATGTGCTTGCGGTACCGCTCGTTCATCGCCTGGATCATCGCGGCCAGCGTCGTGGACTTGCCCGAGCCCGTGTCACCCGTCACCAGCACCAGCCCGCGGGGCAGGTACGTCAGGCGCGCGATCACCTCGGGCAGCCCCAGATCCCCCAGCGGCGGGACCTTCGTCTTGATCATTCTCATCGCCAGCCCGACCGTGCCCTGCTGCATGTGCGCGTTCACGCGGTAGCGGGCCAGCCCGTCAACCATGTACGAGAAGTCCGCGTCCTTGTTGGCCGCGAAGGTCGCCTTGACCTCCTCACCCACCATGGACTCGAACATGTTCATCGTCTCGCCCGGGCTGAGCAGGGGCATCTCCAGCGACGTCATCACCTGGTGCACCCGCATCATCGGGGGTTGGCCCGCGACCAGATGGATGTCAGAGGCGTCGGCGTCGTAGGCGGCCTGCAGGATCGCGTCGATGTCCACGGGTGGGCTCCTGGCTCTCGGGGCGCCCGCACTCCACCGCTCGGCAGACGGGCGGCGCCCGATCGCACATCGGGCCGACCCCCGCCCGGATCAAGGCCCAACCCCTCCGATCCGCCCGATCGCCCCCGCTCGCCTCACCCTGCCCACGCATCCGTTCCAGCCCGCACAACCGGACCAGCCCGCTGCCCCGCTCTCCCTACGCACGCGCCCCCGCGACCAACGCCTCCCGGGCCAGCACCGCCAGCTCGTCGCAACGCTCGTTCTCCGCGTGCCCCTTGTGCCCCCGGATCCAGTGGAACCGGATCTCGTGATCCGCGGTCAGCTCGTCGAGCCGCTCCCACAGGTCCCGGTTCTTGACGGGCTTCTTGTCGGCGGTCTTCCACCCACGCTTCTTCCAGCCCGCCATCCAGCTCTCGAGCCCCTTGAGCACGTACTGCGAGTCGCTCGTCAGGTCCACGCTCGACGGGCGCTCCAGGGCCGAGAGCCCCTCGATGACCGCCATCAGCTCCATCCGGTTGTTCGTCGTGTTGGGCTCCGCGCCCGAGCGCTCCCGCACGCTGCCTGACGCCGGGTGGCGCAGCAGGTACCCCCAGCCCCCGGGCCCGGGGTTGCCCGAGCAGGCGCCATCGGTGAACAGTTCTACGCGCGGGGCTTTCGTCAGCTCGCTCATCGCTGCGAGCATAGCCCGCGCGATGCTACGATCGGGGCATGACCAGCGCCAGCACGGACGCGAGGCCCGACGTGAGC
>JAJDDH010000349.1 GCA_029260415.1 Phycisphaerales bacterium
AAGTTGCTCGGGTCCACGTTGTCGATGACGAACAGGCGCGGGCCCTTGCGCTGCTTGTCGGGCATCAGGTTCCACGTGGGCGGGTTGAGCGCGCTCTGCAGCGCGATGTTGCCCAGCGCGCTGCCCCCGATGCCCAGCACGACCAGGTTCTCGAACCTGCCCGAGCGCTCCTTGACGAGCGCGTTGATGGCGCTGACATGATCGCCCCGCATGGGGTTGTGCCAGAGCTGGCGCCAGCGCTCCCAGCCGGTCCCGCGGGACTTGGCGAGCGATTCGGTGATGCTCCTTGCGGCGGTCGCGGCATCGGAGCCGGGCCCCAGGCGGGCGGGGTCGAGCCCGTGCTCGCCCACGCGGTCACGGAGACAGTTGGCGTGTTCGATGGTCAGCATGAAAGCAGCGTAGCGGGGGGATTGACGCGGCGCTTCGGACGCCGACCCCCGCGTGCTAGGCTCGGGAGAACCAACGGAGGGAGTTCACCATGCGCCGATCATTCGTTTCCGTTCTCGCCCTGCTCGCGCTGTCCCCGCTCGCCCACGCCCAGTCGCTCCGGATGGAGGTGACCGGGCGCCTCGAGGCGTCGATCAGCGACCCGTCGTCCTCGCACTTTGCGACCGCCGAGATCACGGCACGCATCTACTTCCGCTCCGACAGCGCCCCCATCGATCAGTTCGGTGACGAGACCGACTTCGCCGTCGAATGGGTCGAGGCGGACGGCGTGCTCCGCGGGCACGGGCAGTCCTCGACCTTCTCGTACTCGGGCCCGCCCAACCCGGGCAGCCGCGTCACCAACAACCCGACCGACGACTCGCCGGTGAACGGCCCAAGCTTCGAGTTCATCGTCGGCATCCCGGACGCCGGGCCCGAGGGGCAGGGCATCTCGATCACGCTCGTCGTCGCCGAGCCCAACGGCTTCCCGGGCGTCGCCCCGAAGACGCTCCCGGGCGATCCGCTCGACTACCGAAACAGCGGCGCGTACGCGACGCTCTTCACCCTCGTCCCGTCCCCGGGCTCGTTCGGCGCGTCATCTGTCTGGGACCCGAAGGACAGCGCCTTCAACCACGGCGGGTTCAGCTTCCGCGTCGCCCAGGGCGACCCGCCCACGCCCAAGACCGAGTCGTGTTCCGAGGCGGACCTGGCGCAGCCCTTTGGCGTGCTCAACTTCGACGACGTGCTCGCGTACCTGACCGCCTTCGGCGCGGGCTGCCCGTAAGCCAAGGGGGCCAACCGGGCCCTCCCAAGCCCTGGTCCCCTTGGCCATCTTCACTTCCGGTGCGCACGCTTGGTGTCGATCCGGGCCTCTGGTACGCTGGGCGCATGACACGCACGCTCATCGTTGTTGTTGCGGGCTTTGCCCTGATCGCCGCTGCGCCTGCACAGGGCCAGAGCTGCGCCCCGCCCTCGGGCCCGTTCGAGGAGAACTTCGACGGCGCCTTCGAGTCCGCCTGGAACACCTTCACGTTCGCGTCGGACCCGGACTACCTCGGGTTCCCGCCGAACGACTTCATCAGCGTGCAGGGTGAGGACGTCGTCCGCCTGTCCCCGACGCTCAGCCCCGGGCAGTACGTGGGCATGAACCCCGCGACGTACTGCTTCTCGTCGGACGCGCAGTACATCGAGATGCGGTTCCAGATCCAGGACATCAACGCGGGCGGGCTGCTCGGGCTGCGCATCACCTCCCCCTCGGGGCGGTACTTCGAGGTGGGCGTGGGCGGGTTCGCCAGCGCCGAGATCCCCCGTTTCTACTGCGATCACTGGAACCTGCCCGACCCGCTGGTGGGCAACTTCGAGCTGCTCCCCGACACCTGGTACAGCATGCGCATCCTCAGACACCCGTTCAGCACCCTGTTCTACCTGTACGACGAGCAGGGGACCCAGCTGTCGGGCGTGGGCTGCTCAACCGTCTTCGACTTCGTGGATCTGGAGGAGTTCGGGTTGGGCATCTACCCCCAGGTCCGCGTCTGGCTCGACGAGAGCAACATCCCCACCTCCCCCGTCTTCGTCGTCGATCGCGTGCGCGTTGTGACGCAGCCCTGCGTCGCGGATCTGGCCTCGCCGTACTTCACGCTCGACTTCAACGACGTCGTCGCGTTCCTCAACGCGTTCAGCGCGATGGACCCCGCCGCGGACCTGGCGCCCCCGATCGGGCAGTGGGATTTCTCGGATATCGCCGCGTTCCTGGCGTCGTTCGGGGCTGGCTGCCCCTGACGGGCCCGAATGTCGGCGCCCAACGCTTGGCCTCCCGGGCGGGTGCGGGTACGCTGGTCGCGTCAGCACCCACTCGTGAGGGAGATCGCCATGAGCCGACCCCGCCGTGTCGCTGCGTGCATCGCGTTGGCCCTGTCCGCGCCGGCACTGACCACGCCGGCCCTCGCCCAGTCTGCGCCCTTTGAAGAGAACTTCAACTTCGGGTTCGAGAACCCGTGGGACACCTTCACCTTCGCCAACGACGGCTTCTACCAGGGCCTGCCCAGCGGCGTCTTCGGAGGCCTGGGCCCATACACCGGCTGGCGCATGACCAACCCCCTGCTCCCGCTCGAGTACGTCGGCATGAGCCCCGCGGGCTACCAGTTCGGCCCCGACGTCGATCTCATCGAGGCCCGCATCAACACCCTCGTGCAGAACTTCGACAACATCGACGGCCTCTTCCGCATGCGCGTCGTCTCCCCCGGGGGTGACAGCATCACCGTCGGCCTCTTCGGCTTCGCACGCAGCACCACCCGCACCTTCCAGTGCGGAGGCTCCCTCGCCCCCGTCCCGTTCCAGAGCGTCCCCTACGACTATCAGAACAACACCTGGTACCGCATCCGCATCGACAACTCGGGCCCCGAGACCGTCGTCTCCCTTCGGGACGACAACGGCCAGGCCATCCTCTGGTGCCCGCTCGGGCACTCGTTCGCCGACCTCGAGGGCTTCGGCACAGGGCTGTACCTGCAGATCATCCAGCAGATGGGCACGCCCATCGGTCCGGCGCAGTGCGATGTCTTCGTCGACTGGGTCCGCGTTGTGCCGGAGATCTGCCCCGCGGACGTGTCCGAGCCGCTCGGTCAGCTCGACTTCTCCGACATCATCGCGTTCCTCAACGCCTACAACGCGATGGAGCCGCTGGGGGACATCGCCCCGCCCTTCGGCCAGTGGGACTTCTCCGATATCTCCGCGTACCTGGTCTTTTTCGCCGGAGGGTGCCCATAGCGATGAGGCGCGGTCCGCGCCGCTGTCGCCTCCCGGGTTGAACCGTTGGTCCCCGCCCCCTTGCGTGTAGGGTGTCGGGGCCATGCCAGCCCGGAGAATCGTGATGCGTACCGCTCTGTTGGCCCTCGTTGCCGCGCTGCCCTGCCCCCTCGCCCTGGGCGGGCCCGCCCCGGAGCTGGGCAAGCTCACGCCCGCCGACCCGATCACCGACGGCCTCTTCGCCGACACCTGCGATCTGCGGGGTTCGCTCGCGATCCTCGGCGCCAAGGGCGTGTCCTTCGCTGACGCCCCGGGCGGCGCCTACCTCTTCGACGTCAGCACCCAGACCCAGCTCGCCAAGCTCGACCTGCCAAGCAGCATCCCCAACAAGCAGGTGGTGGTGGGGGTGTCGCTGGGCGAGGACCGCGCGTACGTGGGCACGTACACCGACACCCTGCCCGGGTACCGCTCGCT
>JAJDDH010000350.1 GCA_029260415.1 Phycisphaerales bacterium
CCGTCGCCAACTGCACCTTCGTCGGCAACGACGCCGACACGTTCGGCCTCCGATTCGTCGGGGGCGGCGGCGCCATCCTCGCCATCCACGAGGGCAACCTCGGCTTCGAGATCTTCAACTCCATCCACTGGGACAACGCCCCCAACCAGATTGTCGGCGAGAACTTCGGCGCCGACCCCATCGTCGTCTCCAACTCCTGCATCCAGGACGGCCTGCCCGAGGGGGCCGCCCTCGACGACGGGGGCTTCAACATCGAGTCCTTCCCGCGCTTCGTTGACGCCAAGGGGCCCGACAACGACCCCTTCGCGACCGACGACAACAACCTCCGCCTGGCCAACAACTCGCCCTGCATCGACGCGGGCGACTCCGCCGCTCTGCTCGCGGTGGACGCGAGCGGTCTGGACCTGGACGTGCTCCCGCGTGAGCTCGACGACCCGGGGACCGTCAACGGGGAGCGGGGCTTTGTGGACATGGGGGCGTACGAGTTTACGGGCGTCAGCGACGACCGCTGCAGCGCCGCCGACCTCTCGGTGCCGTTCGGCGTGCTCAACTTCGACGACGTCATCGCCTACCTCCAGGCCTTCGGGGCCGAGGAGCTCGACGCCGACCTGGCGCCCGCCTATTGCGTCTTCGACTTCGACGACGTGCTCGAGTACCTCAAGCTCTTCGGCGCCGGCTGCCCGTAAGCCTGCGTTTGGTTCTGCCATCACCGGGGACCGGGGCATTCGCGCCCCGGTCCTCTTTCAATTCATTCTTTCATCCGCCCCCCGCGTGGTACGCTCATGCATTCTCGGGAGGAGTGAACGATGAGCATGCACGCACGACTGGGCGCCCTGACGATCGCGCTGGCAAGCCCCCTCGCCAGCGCCCAGTGGCTCGAGCTGTCCACCTCGATGATCGCCAACCCCTTCGAGGTCTTCTCCCAGCCCGAGCCTGGCGAGTTCGGCGGGTCCTCCGGTGATCGCGTCGGCGTCACCGGCCTATTCACCTTCAGCACCTCGGCGCCCCCCACCACCGTTACCACGCTGTTTGTCATCTTCGACATCGCGGACTTCAGCGTGACCATCGTGGACCTGCACCCCTCGGGCGACGCGCCCGTCACGCTCACCCCACTGACCTCGACCGCGGGCCTGTTCTACTCGATCGAGAGCGACAGCCTCACCGTCCTCGTCATGGACAGCGACCACACCTACACCTTCGTGATCGATAGCCCAGCGGGCTCCTTCTCGCCCGGCATGCGCTCCCTGCCCGACCTGCCCGCGGACTACGCCTTCGACGGGGCGACGACCGACCAGGTCAGCGCCTCGTACCAGGACGCCGCGATGGCGTTCCCCGCCGACACCGACTGGTCCCCCGCCAGCGGCTATGAGAACAACGAGTTGGTTTCGTACATGCTCCGCGCCGCCTCCGAGCCCGCCGGGCCCGCGTGCTCCCAGGCCGATCTGGCCCCCCCGTTCGGCGTCCACGACTTCTCCGACGTGCTCGCGTTCCTCACCGCCTTCGGGGCGGGCTGCCCGTAAGGCATCTGCCCCGGTCTTCTCGGACCCGCGGATTCACCCGCGCCAGGGGCCGATCGCCCCGTACACTCCTGGGTCCCGCAACCACGAGAGAGACCCCACCGATGCGCACCCGAAGCCTGCTGCTGGCCGCCCTCTGCACGACGACGCTCGCCGCCCCCGCCCTGGGCGAGGGCCTGCGCGTCGTCGCCTGGAACATCACCAACTACGCGGGCGGGCGCGACAACGCGTTCAAGGCCGCGATCTACGGGCAGTTCGAGGACCGCTCGATGGCCCCGCACGTTATCGCCGTGCAGGAGATGCTCTCGCAGACGGGCACGAACGCCTTCGTCAACATCCTCAACACCGCGCCCGGCTCGCCCGGCGACTGGGCCGCGGCGTCCTTCATCAACGGCAACGACACCGACAACGCCTTCTTCTACCGCACCGGGATGGTCACCTTCCTGGGCCAGACCGTCGTCAGCGTCGGATCGGGCGCGCCCAACCACCCGCGCGACATCAACCGCTACGACGTCCGCCCCATCGGCTACGACAGCGACGAGGCGGTCGTCGCGATCTACAGCGTGCACATGAAGGCCGGCTCGGGCAGCACGGACCAGGCGCGCCGACTCGTCGAGGCCAGGGCCGTCCGAGACGACGCCGAGACCCTGCCCGAGGGCTGGTCCTTCATCATCGGGGGTGACTTCAACATCCAGTCATCCAACCAGAGCGCCTACCAGGAACTCATCGGCGTCCAGGCCAACAACGACGGACGCTTCCACGACCCCATCTCCACACCCGGCTCCTGGCAGAACAACGGCGCCTACCGCTACATCCACACCCAGGACCCCACGGGCGCCGGCGGCATGGACGACCGCTACGACCAGTTGCTCGTCTCCACCTCCCTCACCGACAGTGAGGGCCTGTCCTATATCGGCGCCTTTGGCGCCCCCTACTCCACCACCACCTGGAACGATCCCAACCACTCCTACCGCTGCTGGGGAAACGACGGCACCTCGTACAACGTCGCGCTCACCGTCGCTGGCAACACCATGGTCGGGCCGACCATCGCCCAGGCGCTCAAGGACTCCACCGGGGGACAGGCCGGGCACCTGCCCGTCATGCTCGATCTGCAGGTCCCCGCGTCCGTCGGCGCTCCCGGGGCCATCGAATTCGGGTTCATCCCCGTCGGCGCGCCGGTCACGCGTAGCCTGGGGGTCAGCAACGCCGGGAACGTGGCGCTCTGGGGCGCCGGCATCGACGACCTGGACTACATGCTGCTGCCCTCGCCGGGCGTCACCGTCCCGATGGGCGCCTTCAGCGTCAACGCCGGGGCGATGCTGGTGCACGAGATCAGCGTCGAGAGCGCCGTCACCGGGCCGTTCTCCGAGGTGGTCATCATCGCCTCGGACGACCCGGACCAGCCCGACGTCATGGTCGAGATCACGGGCGAGTTCGTCAACGGGTGCTCTGTCGCCGACCTGGCGCCCCCGTTCGGGTCGCTGGACTTCTCTGACGTGAGCGCGTTCCTGATCGCGTTGTCGAGCAACGAACCGCAGGCGGACCTGGCCGAGCCGCTGGGGCAGTACGACTTCTCCGACGTCGTCGCGTTCCTGTCCGCGTTCGCCGCGGGCTGCCCGTAAGGCCTTACGCCGCGCCAGACAGACGCTTGAGCTGCGTGCGCTGCGCGTCCATGGTCAGCTTGTGCAGCCCCTCGTCGAGGTTGCCCGAGCCCTGGCCGTTGATGCACAGCAGCCCGTAGCGCCAGCCGTCCCTGGTTTCGCGCACGCTCTGCACGATGCACTCGCCCTTGAACGACTTCTGCCCGAGCGGGAACGACACGGGAACGCAATCACCGATCGACAGCTCGCGGCACGAGACCACCGCCAGCCCCATCGAGCTCACGTCCACGATCTTGCACGAGTCCTCCTCGCCCACCCCCGCGCGGTAATCCACCAGCACGGTGCAGACCCGGAAGAACTGGCGCGACTCCCCGCTCACAGCGTCGCCCGTGGTCTCGCACAGGAACGACCGACCGCCCTCCTGCGGCTCGACGATCCGCCCCGGCTGCTGCATGAACCCGTCGGGGCCGTTGAAGAACAGCATGATGTTCTGTCCCTCGAGCACGGACTCGCCGTGGATCTCGTCGTCAACAAAGCGCAGCGCGAAGGCCCCGCCGTCCGACCCGGACACGGCAACGGGCTCGAGCGCGTTGGCCGCCCCACCCACACTGACGAACATTTCTTGCCCGAGCTGGAACATGACTGAACCTCCCAAAGTCCTGGGCGGGCCTTGAATGCCCGACAGAGGCGTATCGGCCGCCCCGAACGCCCCCTCCAGCCCCTCTGCCCGCTCCCGCCCCGCGCGGGCTCCAACCGCCCTTCTCGCCCCATCCGGAAGTAGGGTTGGGGCGGTCAGCGGGATGGACTACCATTTATCGGATGCGGGAGGAGAGACCCGCCCGCCCAGAGAGCGAGGGAGCCATGACGCGCACCTGGATCATGATGTTCAGCGCCGCAGCAGCGTTCGGCTCCGCCTGCGCTCACGCGCAGCTCATCGAGATCACGGTTGACGCCCGCGACGAGGCGCTGGGCGCCGCTCACGCCGTGATCGTGTTCGACACGTCCGACGCGCCGGTCCACGGCACCGCGACCACGGTCACCTTCGACGCGTACGACGCGTCGCTGAGCGTGGACTTCGCCGACTTCTACCCGCACAACCCCGGGCTTGCGGAGGTCGCTGAGCTCCGCAAGGCGAGCAGCGCCACAGTCGTCTACTCCACGCAGGAGCGAGAGATCCTCGTCCGCGTCGAGGCGCCCCACTGCACGCTCGAGTTCGAGGTCGAGTCGCCCGTTGGCCCGTTCCACCCCTACATGACCTCGCTCCCGATGAACCCGACCGCGTACCTCTTCGACGGCCAGGACACACAGCGCGTGCGCGTCGTGTTCTCCGAGGCGGGCGACGGAATACCCGCACACTCGGGCCAGGCGCATTGGACCCCGCTGACGGGCTACACCGGCGCGCTGGCCTACACCGTTCGCGCCCTGCCCGAGCCCGAGCCGCAGCGCTGCACCGAGGCGGACCTCGCCCCCCCCTTCGGCGTGCTCGATTTCGACGACGTGCTCGCCTTCCTCGCCTCGTTCAACGCCGCCTGCCCCTGATGCCCGATCGCCCGTTGCCGCGGCGCTCTACACTCGGGCTCACCCCGAGGAGCACCGCCATGCGCACGATCGCCCGCCCGCTGACCGCCCTGCT
>JAJDDH010000351.1 GCA_029260415.1 Phycisphaerales bacterium
CCCATCGCCCGCGAGCGTGCGCATCAGCGCTTGCATCGTCCCCGTGATGATCCGCGGCCCGCCCGTGGCGCCCGCGACCGCCAGCACGCCCTCGCCGTCGAGCACGATCGTGGGCGACATGCTCGACAGCGGGCGCTTGCCCGCCTCGGGCAGGTTCCGCTCGGACTGCTGCAGCCCGAACGCGTTGACCTGGCCCCGACGCGTCAGGAAGTCGTCCATCTGATCGTTGAGCACGAACCCGTACTCGGGCACAGCCACGAGAGAGCCGAAGATGAGGTTAATCGTCTCTGTGCACGCGACGGCGTTGCCCCAGCGGTCCACGACACTGAAATGACTGGTCCCCCCGTCCTCGCTCAGCTGAGCCCGCGAGCCGTACGCGCCCGGGGGCTGGGTGTGCGCCCGATCGACCCGGGCCGCGAGCGAGGCGGTGTAGCGGTCCGAGAGCAGACGCTCGACAGGCACGTCGGTGAACGCGGGATCCGCGAACCACTCGGCCCGGTCTGCAAACGCGTGCTTGAGCGCCTCTGCGACCAGATGCGCCCGCTCGGGAGTCTCCAGCGCCATCGAGAAGTCGTACCCGAGCTGTTCGAGGATACGCAGCGCCTCGAACATGGTGACGCCACCGGAGGAGGGCGGGGGCATGCCGACCAGCTCGTACCCTGCAACCTGTGCGCGCGCGGGCGCGACCTGTTCTACGTGGAACGAGGCGAGATCGGTCTGGGCGAGCACACCCCCGTCGGCGCGCACGGCTCGGACGATCGCCTCACCGATCGGGCCGTGCGTGTAGGCGCGGGCGCCCTGCTCGGCGATGAGTGTCAGCGCCCTTGCCTGCTCGGGCACGCGGATCAGGTCGCCCTGGCGGACCTTGCCCTGGAGCAGGAACCGCTCCCAGACGAACGCGAAACGCTGCTTCATGTCCGGGTTGGACTCGAAGCGGTCGATGAGCGCGGCGGTGCTGGATATGTAGTGCGCGTCGGCGTGGAAGCCTGCGCGGGCGAGGCGGATGGCGGGGGCGAGCACGTCGCGCCGGTCCATCGTGCCGTGGGTTTCCAGGGCGGTGAGCAGGCCGACGATGGTTCCGGGGGTCGCGACGCTGTGGGCGCCGAAGCGGCTGGCGACGGGGTCCGCGATCTGCTCGAAGTGCGTCGGCCCGACACCCGCGGGGCAGGTCTCGCGGTAGTTGATGGCAAACTGCCCCGCGTCGGCGCCGTCACCGCCCGAGCGGTGCACAACCATGAACCCGCCGCCCCCGATGCCGCAGGAGTAGGGGCGGACGACGGAGAGCGCAAAGCTGGTCGCGACGGCGGCGTCGATCGCGTTGCCGCCCCGGGCCAGGATATCGGCGCCCGCCTCCGACGCGAGGTGCTGGTCCGCGGCGACCGCCTCGCGCGTGAACTGGTCGGCGTGCGTCGAGGAGGCGTGCGAGCGGCGCGGGTGGACAGCGCACCCGGGCGCGAGCGAGAGGGCGATCAGCAGGGCCGCGAACGCCAGCGTGGTTGCGTGCTTCATGCCCTCAGCGTACCGGGGGCTCGCGATCGAGGGTCCGCCTGGCGATGATCCAGTCCTCCTCACGCTGTGCGGGCAGGGCGGCGCGCTCGCCGCCTCGCAGCAGACCGAGCGTCATGCGCCCCAACGCCCGCCAGAGCGCCCGCAGTGCGCACAGCAGGCGGATCGGTCGGGAGAGGTGGGGGACGGGCGTGTGGCGCATCAGGCGGTACCCCAGCAGGTGCAGCAGCTGGCGCTTGAGCACGACGGCGATGTCGGGCGCGACGAGCAGCTCGTGCTCGTGTCCGGGCCTGCGGCGCACGCCCGGGAGAAGCCTGGGCGTCCACGTGTCCATCCACGCGCTGCGCCGGAGGCGGGCGGAGAGGTTGAGCCACCCGGGGCTCAGCTCGCGGACGATGAAGTACGCGTCGTCGCCCGGTCGCTTGATGGGCTGGCGGTTGGGCATGAAGAGCTGGCCCGACAGGGGCGCCACGAGGGTGTGCCCGCCCTGGCGCCCGATGGGCGTGCTCAGGCGGCGCACACGCTCGAACGTGGTGCGCCCGGGCAGCGTCTCGTAGTCCTCGTCCACGATCGCCTCACGATGACGCACGTCGTAGACCCGGCGCTCGTACGCGCCAGCTGCCCGGCGGAGGATCTCTCGTGGATCGGTCGCGTGATCGATCGGTCCTCCCTCGATGGGGACGATCCCGAGCGCATCGAGCAGCGTCCAGATCACGGCCTCGTGCCCGTCGACGCTTGCGGGGTCGTCGTGCTGCCCGGACTCGACGATGAACGAGACGATGCGGCGCGTGTTGAGGACGTGGTCGAACAGCAGGCCCGGGAGCTCCTCCTCGAGCCCGAGGATGACGGGCAGGGGGAGGGCGCGAACGATCGCGCGGGCCGCGAGGGTGTCCTCCATCGCGACGAACGGGGGGGACGGGGCGCTGGTGGTGTGCAGGTCCACGAGGACGGTCTGCTCCTGCCCGATCTCGTCGTCGAGCAGGCTGATGATGGACCGCATCTCGCGCTCCTCGGGGGCGAGGTCGTCGTCGGGGAGCGTCGCGACCCGGAGCAGGTGGGTGGGCGTAAAGCTGCGGTTGAGGTCGGTCTCGATGTAGCGGGTGTCCGGGTCGGGGGCGTTGCACGCGGCGATGTTGCCCACGAGGGCGAGCAGCGAGCCGGAGACCTGGTCCTGGTCGCAGGCGCCCAGCGCATCGAGGACGCGCCGGGCGGCGAGAACGCCCGCGGGCTCGTTGCCGTGCAGCGCGCCCACGACGATCAGGCGGGGCCCTGGGTGGGCGCCGACGGCGCGGCCGAGGATTCGGTCGCGGACCACGCTGGTTCGGAACCGCCCGGGACTCGCGCTCACGGGGTCTCCGGGGGCTGGTCGGGCGTGCCGGCGCCGTTGGGCGGGGCGCTGTGGTTGCGGAGCGAGCCCTCGAGCAGCTGCCCGGCGATGCGCATGAAGTCGTGCTCGGTAATCAGGCCGACGAGCTTTCTGTCGGGGGTGATCACGGGCAGGCAGGAGACGGCGTGATCGCGCATGGTCTGGATGGCCTCGAGCGTGGTTGTCGAGGGTGAGACGCAGACCGGGTCACGCTGCATCACGTTGCCGACGCTGACCGTCTCGGTGTCCTTCTTCGGGTCGGCCATCAGGCGCAGCAGCTCGCGGTAGGACACAACCCCGACCAGGCGGTGCTCGC
>JAJDDH010000352.1 GCA_029260415.1 Phycisphaerales bacterium
CCTGCTGTACCGCAACAACCAGGACGGGACGTTCACGAACGTCGCGGCGCCGCTCGGCGTGGACGACGGCGAGGCGCCCAGCCTGGGCGTGCGGTTCCTGGACTACGACCGTGACGGGGACGCGGACATCTACCTGGGCAACGACACGGGGAGCGCCCCGGAATGGCAGAACCGGTTCTACGAGAACCAGGGCGACGGCACGTTCAATGACATCACCGCGTTCACCCGGACCGAGGCCAACGTGGACTGCATGGGCATCGCGGTCGGCGACATGAACCTCGACGGCTTGCAGGACCTGTACCTGACCAACGCCCCGGACGGCAACCTGCTGCTGATCACCCGCGGGGACGGGACGTTCGACGACAAGACCGCCGCGGGCAACGTTGGCTCGTTCGTCGCTGGGGCTGGCGCGCTGTTCTTCGACTATGACAACGACCGGTACCTCGATCTGTTCGTCTGCAACCAGGCGGCGCCCAACCGGATGTACGTGCGCGAGAACGGGGCGTGGCCCTGCACCGATCTGGCTTCGGCGCTGGGCCTGGACGAGCTGGATCCGTCGTACTGCGTGGCCGCGGGGGACGTGGACAACGACGGCGACCTGGACCTGATCGTCCAGACCCACGCGCAGCGCCTCGCGCTGCACATCAACAACCAGGGCCAGAACCTGAGCTGGGTGAAGTTTCAGGTCGTCGGGCAGGGCGCCAACCTGCTGGGCGTGGGCGCGCAGGTTGACGTGACCTCCGGGGGCTTCACGCTGATGGGCGAGGTGTTCGGCGGGCACGGCGCCAAGTCGCAGAACCACCGCGTGCTGCACTTCGGGCTCCGGGACAACGCGTTCCTGGATGACGTGACCATCACCTGGCCCGGCGGGGACAGCCGCACGCTCACGGGCTACTTCGGGCACTCCACCTGGACGCTCTACCCGCCCGAGCGGATGGGCGACGCGAACAACGACGGGCGCGTGGACGGGGCGGACATCCTCGCCGCACGGGCCAGCATGAAGACCTTCTTCCAGCCCGGGCACGAGATCTTCGACATGGACGGCAACGGGTACCTGAACGACCAGGACCTGGAGCTCATGGGCCTGCGGGTCACCAACCGCTTCCAGCGCGGGCTTCGCGCCGGGCCGTGATCAGAGCCTGAGCACGCGCCCGCGGATCAGCTCGCACATGACGGGGTTGATGCGCTGTCTGACCAGCCAGCTGACGGTGGGCGGGGCGACGGCGTCGCCAAACCCGAACAGCGCATCATCGTTGGAGATCCCCTCGGCGTTGAGGCGGAACTCGCCCCCGCTCTTGTAGCTCCCGTCCTTCTTCACCTCGTCGGCGCCCATGAGCCTGGAGCACTCGCGCGGGGTGAGCAGGCGGACGCGCCAGCCATGGCTGTCCACGCGGACGAGGATCTGCTTGGCGCTGCCGCCCTTGGGGCAGCGGAGGCAGCCGGCGATGCCATCAAACCGCAGCTCGGCCATCGAGCGTCCCTTGCGCATGCGCCGGAACGCGGTCGCGTGGACCATGCCCGATGTTTCGAGGCCTCGCTCGATCATGCCCAGGTGGCGCTCGCTGACCTGGCCCTTGATTTTCTCGACCCGCTCGCGTGACCACCAGGCGGGGTGGTCCTCGGGCAGGTCCTCGAGGATGTCGGTGACCATTGTTGTGCGCACGGGCAGGGGCGGCATCGGGCGGATCGCCCAGGGCAGGTCCGCGTTGGCGCGCATGAACAGCTGCAGGCGCTCGGGTCGGAGCGGGTCGGACGGGTCGAGCTGGTCGGGGGTGATGGTGGGCACGTCGTCGATGTCTTCGCGGACGCCCACCACAAACAGGCGAGGGCGGGACTGGGGGACGAAGTGTCTCGCGTCGATGGCGACCGAGTCGAGGCGGTATCCGTTCTGGCTGAGTCGGTCGAGGCAGATGCGAAAGTCCGCGCCGCCGTGGCTGTGCACCAGGCCCACGACGTTCTCGAGGATGACGAAGGGCGGGCGCTGGTCGTCCAGCTGGCTGAGCAGGTCGGCGAAGTGGAGGTAGGCCGAGGACTGGGGGCCGTGCTCGATGCCGCGGCGCTGACCCGCGAGCGAGAGATCGGTGCACGGGAAGCACGCGGCCATCAGCCCGACCCCGGGCACGGACTCGGGCCCGATGGCCTGGATGGGGCGGTCGTCGAGCTGCACGCGTTCGTCGCGGAGGTTGTGCAGGTAGAGGCGGCGCTTGGTCGCGTCATAGTCGTTGGCCCAGATCGTGCGCCAGCCCGCGCCCTTGAGCCCGAGGCGCATGAGCCCGATGCCGGCGAAGAAATCGGCGGTTGTTCCTGAGGCGGCGATGCTCAGCGGGCTGGGCGCCTCGCGTCCGTCGCGGATGTCGATCAGGCGTTGGGCGCACGCGTCGGGGTCGGCCAGGACGTCCGACTCCCAGAGTCGGATGACGCCCCAGCCCGCGGCGAGTAGATCGGCGGTGCTGCGGATGTCGCGCTGGATGTTGCGGTGGATCTTCTCCGACCAGTAGTCGGGGTCTTTGCCCCCCTGGAACTGGGCCTCGAGATTCGTCAGCCCGCGTCGGCGCCACTGCGCGCCGTGCCAGAGCTCGCCGTCGATGAAGCAGGCGAGTTTCTGGCGTTTGAACGCCAGATCGGGCTTCCCGGGCAGATCGGTCGCCTGACGCGCCGGGCGGGCGCCCAGGCGGCGGAGCGCGCTGGTGAGGGCCAGCTCGGGCTCGGTCCCGCTGGCCTTGACGCGGCGCATCAGCTCGCTGCGGTCTGCGGTGGAGAGAAAGTCGGGGGTCACGCGGGCTCCTTGCGTGGAGTCTATCGGTGGGGGATGGGGGCATCGCGCGCGTGGAGAACCGCGGGCGTTGCCCCGATCCGCGATGCTCCGTAGTCTGTGGACGCCGGGGGTCACGGAAGACGGGAGGCGCGATGGGCGTTCTTGGCAAAATCTTTGGGTCGCGCCGGGCGCGGACGGGCGATCTGGCGCCCCGGACGCCGGTCTCGATCGACGCGACGGGCGATGCGAGCAGCGACGGCGTGGTCGCCGCGGGGCGCTCGCTGGGTCGCAACGAGGCGATGGCCGAGCTGCAGCGGAACTACAACGAGGTCATCACGCTGGTCCGCAAGGTGGACTCGCACCTGGATAAAGCTGACATGCGTTCGCAGCGACTGGTGGATCTGGCGGAGCGGACCGCGGCATCGCTCGAGGCGCTGCCCGCGCTCCGCGATCAGCAATCGGAGCTCAACGAGACGGTCGGGCGCCTGCTCGAGGCGACGCGCGAGAGCCAGACGCGCCACGAGGCGACGCTGCAGCGCCAGACCGCGGCGTTCGAGGACATGCACCGGATGGTCGAGCACGCGGAGCACGGCCAGGAACGCCTCTCGGGCGCCCTGGACCAGTTCTCCGGCTCGATGGGCACGATGGGCGATGCGACCGGTCGCCTGGGCGACGCGCTGGCCTCGCTGCGGCAGACCGACCTGGACCGCGAGGCGGAGCTGGCCCGGATGGTCGCCCGGTCCAACCGGGTGATGATGGCCTGCATGGGCGGGGTGGCGCTGATGGTCATCGTCACGCTCGTGGTCGTGGCGATGGTGGTCACGGGCTCGTCGGCGTAGCCTCGGCGCCCTCGCGCGAACCCGCGGCTGTTTCTCTTGCACCGGCGGCGCATTGTGCCGACACTCGGGGCATGATCCGTACCCAACGATGTGCTCTGATGGCCCTGCTGCTCGTGCTCCCGCTGGGCGCGTGCGCCGAGTCGCCCCCAATTACCATGGACCGCAGTGCCGGGGCCGGGCTGGCGCCATCATCGACGGCGGTGGACAGCGAACGCCTGTACGTGCGGTTCAGCCCGCCGGGCGAGCCCATCACGCTCCAGGGCGGGCAGCGGACGACGCGCCTGCTGATCGACGCGGACGCGGACGCCCAGACCGGGATGCGGTACGAGAGCACGGGCCAGGCGCTGGGGGTTGATCTGGAGATCCAGATCTCGCCCGCGCAGGCGGACGGTTCGCCCGGGGTGGGCGCCGCGGCGTGGGCCTGGGGCTCGGACCACCGCAAGATCAGACTCTCGCACAGCGAGATCGGGTTCATCTTCACCCCCAGCTACGCGGCCCGCGATTTCGAGGCGCGGATCGATCGGGCCCTGAGCCCCGAGGTCCAGCGCCGCCTGGGCTCAACGGTCCGGACGCTGGGCTCGACGCAGCGGGTGCGGGTGCGCGTGGCGCAGATGGATCGGGACGGGCGGGAGCTGTGGGCCTCGGGCGTGATGGAGGCGAGCGCGCCGCCCGCGGGCGTGCGGGCGCCCAGCGGCGTCATCCCCAGCCGGGCGCCCGGGAGCGTGCGGGTGGTGAGCCACAACGTGCTGCACGCCAGCCCGGGCAAGGACCCGGGCGAGTTCGTGCGGATGTACCGGGCCCTGGAGCCCCACGTGATCCTGGTCCAGGAATGGGACGGGTACAGCGGGGAGATGCTCGCGGCGTGGTTCAACGAGCGGGTCCCCATCGACGGGACGTGGAGCGCCGTCGCGCACCAAAGCGAGCGCGCGGGCGTGGCGGTCGTCAGCCGTCTGCCCGTCCGCGAGGCGCTGACCGAGCCCATCGAAGCGCCGGGGGGGAACTGGCCGGTGCGGTTTGTCGGGGCGGTTGTGGAGTCGGACGCGGGACCGATGCTCGTGGGCAGCATGCACCTCAAGTGCTGCGGCTCGGCGGGCAGCCCCGAGGACGAGCGACGCGTGCACGAGACCCGGGCGATCAACGCGTTTGTGCAGCGGGCGATGGACGAGCGGGGGATCGGGATGTGCGTGCTGGGGGGGGATCTGAACCTGGTGGGGTCGAGGCCGCCGTTGGACGTGCTGCGGGCGGGACTCGACGCGGACGGGTCTGATCTCGAGACAGCGGGCGCGGTGGTGGTCGGCGACACCTGGCGGCACACGTGGACCGACGACCGGTCGCTGTTCACGCCCGGGCGTCTGGACTGGATGGTCTACTCGGGCTCGTCGCAGCGGGAGACGAGCGCGTTTGTGCTGGAGACCCGGGGGCTCTCGCGAGGGGCGCTGTCGCGGACCGGGCTGCGCCAGAACGACTCGCGGGCGAGTGATCACCTGCCGGTGGTGGCGGACTTCGTGCCTAGGCGGTGAGGCCCGGGCGGTGAGGCTCAGTCCTCGACGATGCGGACGTCGCCCTTGTCGTCGTGGTGGACGACGCCCAGCTCGCGCAGGGCGTTGAGGGCGGCTGCCTGCTCGGCCTGCTTCTTGGACTGTCCCCAGCTGGCCTCGTGCTGATGGCCGTCGAGCTCGACGCCGATCTTGAAGGCCTTGGCGTGGTCGGGGCCCTTCTCGTCGAGGATGCGGTACATGGGGGTCATGCCCAGGCTCTGCTGGGCGTGCTGCTGGAGGACGGACTTGAAGTTCTGCTGGTGCCCGGACTCGGCGGCCCGCTTGATGAACGGGTCGAGCAGCGGGACGAGGAAGGCGCGGGCGGCGTCGATATCCACGTCGAGGTAGATCGCGGCGATGACGGCCTCGAGGGCCGCGGCGCCCAGCGAGCTGGGCAGGTCGCCCGCGGTCTGCATCCCCTTGCCCACGAGCATGAACCGCTCGAGCTCGAGCTTGCCCGCGATGCGGGCGCACGCCTTGCGCGAGACGACCGAGGATTTGATCTTGGTCATCTCGCCCTCGAGCAGCCTGGGGTACTTCTCGTAGATGCGCTCGCAGGCGATGAGCCCGAGCACCGAGTCACCCAGGAACTCGAGGCGCTCGTTGGATTCGACGCGTGAGTCCGAGATCGAGGCGTGGCGCATCGCCCGCTCGATGAGGTCACGATCGCGAAAGGTGTGCCCGAGCGTGTGCTCGAGCGCGCGCAGCTGTTCGTCTTCCATCCGAATCACACAACCTTCATCCGACCCACACGCTGGTGGGCGGACGCGGTCGCTCGTCGATCGGGCGGGCGGGGGCGCCGAGACCCTGGCTCCCTCGTCCGGCCGCGCGTCGAGCGGTCGCGGCCCAGAACAGACGCCGGGGGTACGAAACCCGGCCAGGGCTCAGCGTACCAGCCCGGATTCGCCCGGGGGAGGCCGATCGGGGCCCAATTCTGGCGGAGCGGGGCCCTGGTGAACCTGGGGCTGGTCTTTGGGCTGGCCTCCGGGCGGGGGCGGGCCTACCGTTGTGGCCCGCCGGGGAGAGTCCCGGCCAGAATCGCGGAGAAGCCTCGGATGCATTACCCAAAGCGGACCAGCAACGTCAAACGCCGCCGCCAGCTCGGCTTCCGGGCTCGCATGAAGACCCGCTCCGGGCGGAAGCTCATCAACGCGCGTCGCCGTCGCGGTCGGAAGATCGCGGCCAAGGGCCTCTGAGCGCCCCCACCACCTCCAGCCTCACCCGAGCCCGTGTCGCCCCGCGACGCGGGCTTTCTCTTTGACAACTCCTGGGCGCCCAGCGCCGGTGGTTGCGGCGCAATCGGCGGCGTTGACGCCCCAGCGCTGCGGTCTGTTCCGGTTGCGACGCGTTGACGCGGCGCGCTGCACGAACGCGCCCGCGCGTGTCATTCAGGCTGCGCGTGCGCGCGGTGGAAGGCCTGGCAAGATGTAACGGTTGTAGCGGCGCGACTGCGCGGGTTGGTGGGACGGGCGCGGCGCAAACATCACGCGTGACGCCGGTAAAAACTGTTCGTTGCACGCGTCACCGCCGGCGCGATCGAAAGAGTCGTGCCTTGCGTTGCAATCGTCGCTGGCGCGTGTCTTGTGTGGGTGGCCAGCGGGTTAGGAACCGCCGGCTCCCGACCGGGCGTGTGCCCGGCGGGGAGGAGAGATCGCTCGACGGGCCCCACCGGGCAACCCAGAAAGCGTGACACACAGTGAAATGGCCGAGGGGCCGGCGCGATCGTTGCACCAACGCAGCGGGGCGGCGGGTCCGGAGCCCGGGGCTATCGCCTCGTCAACTGGAGACAAGACATGAAGACTCTCGCCATCACCGCTATTGCCGCCCTGACCACGGTCGCTGGTTCCGCCTCGGCGGACATCGTCCGTCCGGCTCTCCGCCTGGACATCAACGGCCCCGTCGTGCAGTCCGTCGTTGACCGGGGCGAGGGGATGAAGACCCTCGACGTCAGCGGCATCAGCCACGTCAACGTGCAGGGCAGCAGCTTCTCCCGCGTCATCGAGATCGACATCGGGGCGGGCGACCTGGGCGTCAACGGCATCGCCTGGGACCTCTGGGCCGACACCACCAACCCCAACTTCCTTGAGAAGGCCCGCATCTCCATCGTCAACTCCGATGGCAACGGCGTGACCATCGCCCCCTTCCACTTCGATATGGAGGCTCGCGGCGACGGTGAGCAGGGCTACCACTCCGAGGGCTACCTCGACCTGAACCGCTACATGCTCGGGTTCCTCGAGCGGGACGGCCAGCTCCGCGTCGAGTTCCACCTGACCTCCAACCCGATCGCCGGTCCCGAGCTGACCTACTTCGGTGACAGCACCCTCTCGGTCGATGTCGTCCCGGCTCCCGGCGCCTTCGCCCTGCTGGGCATGGGCGGCGTGGCCGCGGCCCGCCGTCGCCGGCGCTAATCGCCCCGCCTGATCTCTCTCAATACGCTCTCTCGCAACACGCGGGACGGGGAAACCCGTCCCGCGTTTCTTTGTTCGGGGCACAATTCTGGGACTGAAATCGTTGGAGTCACTGGCACTTACGCGAACATCGTGTCTATTTGTGGTGCTCCGGGATGGACACCCCGGGGCGCCGAAACGGGGCGTGCAGGCCCGGATCGGCCCGTTGCTATGTAAGGCATGACCGTCCGAGCAGATCCGGGGGGGTCCGCAAGGGCCGCTGATCTGGATCGGTGTGCTGTGGGCGCGGCCAATGGCCGCTGGTCAGGAGTTGAGTGCCATGAAGATTTGTACAGGCCTCGCGTGCGCGATGATTGCGTGCTGCGGAGCGGGGGCGCACGCCCAGGTTTCCGCGGCCCGGGGGTTCAGCCTCGGGAGCACACCCACCGCCCTGTCGGCGCCCGAGGGCGCAGGCATGGTGAGCGTTGATATCTCGAACATGGTCCACAACAACGTGCAGGGGAGCAGCTGGAACCGCTCGCTCTTTGTCGACGTTGGCGAGGACCTCCGGGTCACCGGCATCGCCTGGGACCTCTCGGGCGCCTCGGTCAACCCGATGCTCCTGAGCGATGTGTCGATCGGTATCTTTAACTCCAAGGGCAACGGCATAGTGCTCAACCCCTTCGAGACCGACGCGGCCGGGTCGGAAGTCTCGGCCCAGTCGCTGATGAGTCTGGTCGCCATCAACCAGGACTTCGATATCGCCGACGGCGAGCTGTACTTCGAGTTCTTCCTGCCGTTCAACCCCATCGCGGGCCCCGAGGCCAGCTATGGCGCAGGGAGCATGCTGACGCTCGAGGTGGCGCCGATCCCGGCGCCCGGCTCGATGGCCCTTGGGCTCGGCGCCGTCACGCTCGTCGCCCGCCGGCGTCGCCGCTGACGCCCGATCGGACGAACACATGTGATCACGGGCGCGGATCCGAACGGGTCCGCGTCCTGTTTTTTGGGTCGAAGAACGGGCGCGAGGTCGCTCAGCCGAGCCCGAGGGGGACGGGCTGGGGGCGGACGGCGTGGTTGGGCTGGAGGGCGATGCCCAGGGGGACCCGCTTGCCGTCGGGACCCTTGGGGGGGATGCCGTCCTCGTCGATGATGCGCTGGATCGCCATGACGCCCTCGAGGAGCTGCTCGGGGCGGGGCGGGCAGCCCGGGACGTAGACATCCACTGGGATGAACTGATCGCAGCCCTGGACGGTGGCGTAGGTGTCGAAAACGCCCCCGGTTGAGGCGCAGGCGCCCATGGAGATGACCCACTTGGGCTCGGCCATCTGCTCGTAGATCCGCTGGAGGACCGGGAGCATTTTGACGGAGATGCGACCGGCAACGATGAGCAGGTCGGCCTGGCGGGGGCTGAACCGCATGGCCTCGGCGCCGAAGCGGGCGATGTCGTAGCGGCTGCAGGCGGTGGCCATCAGCTCGATGCCGCAGCAGGCGGTGGCAAAGGGCATGGGCCAGAGGCTGGATCGCCTGGCCCAGTTCACGACATGCTTGAGCTGCGTGGTGAGCACCAGATCGGTAGAAAGCGCGGCTTCAACGCCCATCAGAACTCCCTTGCGGATGGGAGATTGTGCCCATCGCAGTCGATCGTAGCCGGGACCGGGAAACGAGGGCGGGGACCGGCCCGGATCGCGGTTCGCACGGGGCGTTCGGGGTGATCCACCGGGGACGTTTCCGGACCCTGACATAACACAAACTGGCCTGGCGGCAACCAAATTCAGAATGAATGAGCCAATTCACCTTGACGCATGGATGGGTGATCGGGGACACTGGGCTTCTCGCGGGTAACGGCGAAAGCCGGGGCTTGCGTGGGTTTCCTGCGTGGGAGAGAGATCTTGGTGGGCGTCTTGTCTGGCGTTCACATTGAGAGAAGAGAGATCGATCCCGATGCGATTCTGTTGATCTGTGCTGGCTCGGTGTGGCAAGACGCCGGGCTGGTGAGTGTTGTTTCTGAGAATCTGCCGTAAGGCAGAGGAGGGATTTAGAGATGACGAGTCTGATTTCTGTGGCAGCGATCGCTGCTCTCGCTGGCGCGGCCAGCGCTGACGTGCTCACAAGCGAGCGTCCGTTCTACGACGTGAAGACCGAGACGACCGCCAGCGAGCTGACCGGTTCCAGCGCCCGCGCTGGCTTCACCCGTGACGTCTCCCTCGTGGACGTCGCCAGCTGGGACACCTTCGGTGACTCCAGCAACGTCGTCATGCTGATCGACATGGCCGCCCTGTTCGGTCTGTCCTCCGGCAGCGCCATCGACCTGAACGGCATCGCTTGGGATGTCACCATCAACACCGTCGGCGCCAGCTGGCTCTCCGAGGCCCGCATGGAGATCACGGACCAGGCCATCAGCGCCGGTCTGGGCCTGACCGTCGGCATCGGCAACGACTTCGCCGGCACCGGCACCTTCACCAGCGCTGGCGTGCTCAAGCTTCAGGACGCGGGCCTTCCCGACCTGATCCTTGCCGACGGCATCCTTCGCCTTGAGTTCTGGGAGACCTTCGATGACGTCGCCGACGAGATCGACGCCTTCCTGAACGGCACGCTCACCCTGCAGTCCAGCGTCCCCGCTCCCAGCGGCGTCGCCCTGCTCGGCCTCGGTGGCCTCGTCGCCGCCCGTCGTCGTCGCTAATCAGTATTCGTCGAGCCCTTGTTGGCTCATCAGGTTCTTCCTGACCCAATCAGACATTCGTCTACGGCCACGCCCCGACGGGGGCGTGGCTTGTTTTTGAGATCAGTGTGATTGCGGGACGACGTGACCGGGCGGCGGTGATCAGGCGCCGTTGATGGAGATCGCCTCGATCGCTCGGTCCAGGTCGTCCACGCACACCACCACGCGGGTCGGCGTCCCGTTCTGCCCCGGGCACAGGGAGACGTACTTCACGTTCACCCGCGCGTCGGCCATCATCACCGAGAGATCTCGGACGGCGCCCGGGCGCTGGTCGATCTCGATCGCCAGCACGGGCGTCTCTACGACAGGGCCCACGCCCGACTCGACAAGCGACTCCATGACGTGTCGCAGCGACTCCTCGGGCTCGCCCACCATGCGGACCAGGCCCCGGTCGTTGTACTCGGTCACGGCCAGGCCCGAGACGTCCACGCCCGCGACGTCGGCGGCCTCGAGGAGGCCGGCCAGCTCGCCCGGGCGCTGGGCCAGGTAGATCGTGAACTCGGTGAGTCGTTCCGCTTTCATCGGGACCGAGAGGGTAGGCAGGACGCCCCGTCGCGGGCAGGTATCACGCGATCGGGCTCGCTGCGGCCCCGCCCAGGTCCGCCAGGGTCCGCTCGCCCAGGGCCTGGGCCCGGGCGCGATCGAGCTCCGCGAGGACGCCCTTGCCCTCGCCCGATCCGCAGAGGCGGACGCCCTGGGCGAGCACGTCAGCGGCCCGGATGGAGGCGGGAGGGGCCGCGAGGGTGTAGCGGTCGCCCGAGCCGTCCTCGAGCCGGTGGGCCTGCCCGCCCTTGACCAGGGCCTCGCAGAGGTCCTGGGCGTGCCTGGGCTCGATGCCCGTGCCCCGGGCGACCTCGCTGGCGCTGGGCGCCTTGGCCTGCACGAAGCGGGAGGCGATGAAGCGGGCGACGACGAGGATGGTCGCGGGATCGAGCAGCGCGGGCTCGTCCTCGGCGGGCGAGGTGGGCTCACGCAGCTCGGAGAAGTTCTGGAGGGCGTAGGCGACCTGCAGCCCGAAGAGCACGATCAGCCAGGTGACGTAGACCCAGAGGAGGAAGAGCGGGAGCAGGGCGAGGGAGCCGTAGAACCGGGCGTAGCCGGCGGAGAACTCGACGTAGCGGGTGAAGCCCCACTTGCCCAGCTCCCAGGCGACGGCGGCAAGGAAGGCGCCGACGAGTGCGGTGCGCACCTCGACCCGGGCGTTGGGGATGGTCGTGTACATGATGAGCAGGAGGACGGTCGAGATGACGACCGTGACGCCGTAGCCCGCGAGCCCGAGGGCGAAGGGGCTGGCGGAGTCGCCTCCGAAGACCGCGCCGACCCACTCGGTGAAGCGTTGGCCGACGGAGAACGTGGCCATGAGCAGGAGCGCGCCGAGGGTGAGCATGGTCCAGTAGAGGAGCAGGCGGTTGAGCCACTTGCGCCCGCGCGCGGCGCGGTAGATCTGGTTGAAGGAGCGTTCCATCTCGAGGAAGAGCGAGAGCGCGGCGTAGATAAACACGCCCGCGGAGATGAAGCCGATCCAGCCCCGGTTGAGCGCGCCCAGGCTCGATGTGACGCGGTCGACCAGGCCCGTGATCAGCTCGTCGAGCGCCTGGATGCCCTCGCGGGCCGCGTCGTCATCGGGCCCGCTTTGGCCCGTGTTCTCGTTGCCCGCGGGGGGCGTGACCGGCTGGCCCGCGTCGGGCGAGGGCGCGACGCGCACGCCAGGCGCCTCGACCTGATCCGATGAGACGGAGATCGTCTCGAAGCCCGCGTACTCGAGCATGCGCGTGAAGCTCGTGCGGACCTGCTCGGGCTCGACGAAGCTGCTGGCGATGACCAGCACGATCGCGAGCACGGGGATGACGCTGAAGATGGTCCGGTAGGCCAGGGCCGCGGCCATGCGGGGCAGCTGCGAGCGGTAGAGCCCGCGCAGCCCGACGCGGATGACAGAGACGGTTCTCGTCAGTTCGTCGGCCTCGGGCCCCCCCGGGGCGCCCGGAGGATCGGTGCGAGGCAGCGCGGGCTGGTCGGCGCTGGGCTGGTCGGTGCTGGGCGTGTCGGTCTCAGCCATCGCCCCCTCGTGCGGGTTTGTTGGGGTTGGGGCGCCCGTGGGCGGCGTTCTTGACCGCCTTGCGTGAGAGCTGGGTCGGCGCCAGTTCTTCCTCGGCTTGCTGACGCCCCCGCTTGGACCCGGTTGAGCGCTTTGAGGGGTTCTTGGCCTTGTCCGGGGCTTTCTTTTTCTTGGGGGGGGTGTCGGTGCGGAACTCCTGGTCGCCGCTGGCGGAGGCCGCGGCGCGTCGGAGGCCCTTGATCTCCGCGGCGGTGAGCTCGCGCCAGGCGCCGCGGGCGACGCCCTTGAGTCGCAGCGGGCCGATGCCCGTGCGTTCGAGCGACTTCACGGGGAAGCCCACGGCGGCGAGCATGCGCCGGACCTGTCGGTTGCGCCCCTCGCGCAGGGTGAGCTCGAGCGTGGTGGAGTCGCGTTCGCGCCGGAGAACGCTCAGCTCGATGTGGGCGGTGCGGGCGGCCCCGACGGTGCGCCCCGCCTTGCGCTCGGCGAGGTAGATGCCCCGTTCGATTTCGCTGGCGGCGTCCTCGTCGAGGCTGCCCTTGACGACGACCTTGTAGGTTTTGGGGGCGCCGTAGCGGGGGTGGGTGAGGCGGTTGGCCAGGTCGCCGTCGTTGGTGAGCAGGACCAGACCCACGGTGTCGTAGTCGAGGCGCCCGACGGGGAAGAGGCGGGCCTTGGCGGGGTGATCGACGAGATCGAGGACGGTGCGTCGGTCCGAGCCTGGCTCGTCGGCGGCAGAGGTGAGGGTGCGTGTGGGTTTGTTGAGCATCAGGTAGAGCTGGCGCTCGGGCTTGGGCAGGGGGCGCCCCTCGACGCTGATGCGGTCCTTCTGGGGGTCCACCCAGGCGGGGAGTTCGATGACGACGGAGCCGTTGACCTCGACAGCGCCGGCGCGGATGAGGTCCTCGCAGGCGCGTCGGGAGGCGACGCCGGCGTCGGCCATGACGCGTTGGAGACGTTCGCCGCGGGAGGCGTCGCGCAAATCTGGCTCGGCCTCAGGCTGTCGTTTAGGTCGGGGCATGTGTGGATGCTAGGTCGGCGGGGCGGGGGCGCGGGCCTTGGGGTAAGATGCGGGAGATAGCGCGGCGCCTCACCTTTCTGCGGCATGGAGAGCCCATGAGCGATTCGACCCCCACCAACGAGCACGCCCCCCAACAGCAGGGGGCGTCGGCCTTCCAGGTCCCCAGCGGCGCGTTCACGCCCCCATCGGCGTCGAACGCGGGCACGGGCCTGCCGTTCAACTTCCCGAGCGGTCAGGGCGCGATCGAGGACGTGTTCCTGACGCCTCGCGTGATCGACCAGAGCGCGTTCACACGCTACTCCGAAACACTCAAGGAACTCATCCGCGAGGCGTCGGGCTCGGGCGAGACCCTGCAGACCAACGCCCGCAGCGCGCACGCGCTGGTCGAGGAATCAAACGCGGCGGGGATGCACCTGCGGACGAAGATCGAGGCGGGCGCCAAGCTCGTCAAGATGTTCGACGAGCGCATCACACGCAGCGAGAATCTCCTCGACGAGGCGACCAAGCGCACCGAGCAGATCCGCTCGCTCGACGAGGGCATCGACACGCGCGTGACCGAACGCCTCGAGGCGCTCGAGCAGCGCCTGGGCTCCGTGTTCGATCAGTTCGAGTCCAAGGCGACGCAGACCGAGCAGCGCCTGGTCACGGCAGAGCAGACGGCGCTGCGCCACGCGCAGAAGCTCGAGGAGATGACGGGGCAGCTCGAGTCCCGCATCAACGACATCGAGCAGCGGGCGACGAACATCATCGAACGCGCCGAGCGCGCCGGCGCGCAGGCGCAGGGGAAGGCCGAGGCGATCACCGCGGGGCTCGAGTCCCGCGCGTCGGAGCTGGCGCGCACGGGCGAGCCGCTCGAGCGGCTGTGCCGGCGCACGCTCACGGCGCTGGGCCTGGACCCGGACGGGCACGGCGAGGGCGATGAGCAGGCGGTGCACGCGCTGCTGACGACCTCGGGCAAGGCCCGCGAGGAGGCCAGCGAGGCGATGGAGCGTCTGGGCGAGATCAAGGGCCAGGCGGACGAGGCGCGGCAGCTGCTGGGCAACTCGATCATCGAGGCTTCAGAACGCATCGACACGCTGAGCGAGAAGGCGACGCAGGCCCGCACGCAGGCGGGCGAGGGGCTCGAGCTGCTGCGTTCGGCCAAGCCCGAGATCGAGGAGACGGTCCGCGTCTCCAAGTCGCAGATCGAGGCGCTCCGCAACGAGCAGCAGACCATCGAGCAGGCGTTGAGCGACACCGGGCGCCTGGCGCAGGAGACGACGGCGACCCTGACGCAGCAGAAGCAGGAGCTCGGGGCGTTGCTCGACGCGTCGGTGCAGCGTCTGGGGAGCCGGGTCGAGGAGGCCGGGGCGTGGCTGGGCGGGCTCATCACGCGTGCCGCGCAGACCGGGCAGGCGCTCGAGCGACTGAGCCAGAGCTGCAACGTCAATGCGGACGCGGCGCCCGAGGCGGAGAACATCGTGCACTCGCCCGAGTCATCGGAGCCCGACGCGAGCAGGCCCGAGGCGTCGCCGACGCCGACGATCCCGGGCGCCCCGAGCTGGGCGCCCTCGTCCGATGGCAGCAAGACGCAGACGCCCTCGGCCTGGTCCCGCCCGTAGGGGGCGGGTTCGATCCAGAAACAAACAAGCCGCGGACGGTCGCCCGTCCGCGGCTGTGTTTTTTGGTGGGCCGATCGCGTCAGGGGGCGGTGAAGTAGCGGTCGAACGCGGTCAGGTAGGCGAGCACGTCGCTGATGTTGTAGAGGCTGTCGGGCGCCAGGTCCGCGCGGGGGTTGTTCTGGCTGAAGGCGACCAGGAACTGGATGACGTCGTCGAAGGCGACCAGCGCGTCCTCGGTGAAGTCCGCGGAGACGAAGAAGACGTTGTCCTGGACGTACGCGATCGAGGTGTTGCGCCGGATGACGTCGGCCAGCGAGGTCGAGTTGACCGCGTTGATCTGCGACTGGTCGAGGTGGTTGAGGTAGAAGAAGCGGTCGCCGTCGCGGAGGCGTTTGAACTGATCGACGAAGACGGTGTGGAGGAGCTGGCCGACGCTCGAGCCCGGGACGTGGGGCTCGCAGAGGGCGCCGATCCAGAGGTCGACGTCGTCGGGGCTGGCGTAGACGCTGGCCAGGCGGGCCTGGATGTCGGGGTCGGGGCTAATGTCGGCGAAGGTGTTGGCCGGGGCGAGCTTCATGGCCTTGCGCATGTTGTTGTAGCTGGGCAGGCCGTGGTCGCGCCCGCGCTGGAGGTTGAAGGCGCCCAGGTCGAAGCCGATGCCTCCGCCCCC